>JAKALQ010000136.1 GCA_021824095.1 Actinomycetes bacterium | reverse complement strand
GGAACATGAGCGTGACGTCATCGAGGATGACCTTGTCGCCATGTGCCTTGCGGGCCTTCTTGAGCGTGTAGATGAACTCAGCCACGAGGGCGAAGCGTACCGGCGTACGGACGGCCGGCCGCCCGACCGTCCGTACGGCGCCGGTCAGGCTGCAGCGGCCAGATCGGCAGCGGCACGCTCGGGGGTGAGCCCCGCGTCACGTGCGGACTCGGCCACCGCAGGGTCGACGCCCGCCCACGGATCGACTGCCTCAGCGGTTCGCACGGGGCGCTGGAAGGTGCTCGTGCCGAGCACGAGGTCGTGCCCGAGCGAGGAGGCCTCGATCTCGACGGCCGTGCGCGTCACCCCCTCGTGCTCCCAGGTTCGGACCCGCATGCGACCGCGCACGATGATCGGGTCGCCCCGATGCACGCTCGCGTAGGCATTGCGGCCGAGGGCGCCGAAGCACTGCACGGTGAGGTAGGTGGTGGGGCCGTCGACCCACTGTCCCTCACGGAAGTGCCGGGCGGAGGTGGCGAGGCGGAAGCTCGTCACCTCACGGTTGTTGCTGACGCTGCGCCGCTGGATCTCACTGCAGATGTTGCCGCACACGGTCATCTCGATGTCGTTCATGGTGCCTCCTCGTTCGTGCGTGGTCGCACCCTCCTCGGGGGTGCTGACAGTGGAGCCCGGGAACGCGCTGCCCCTGTGGATGGCGACACCTGATCGACGCCTGTGCACCGCCACCCGCATGGCCGGCGTCGGCACACCGCGACGTCCCACCGGTCCGGCTAGGTTCGGGCCATGCACGATGACGCCCTGCGGGCCTCCGCTCGCCTGCGCACCCTGCGCACCCTGTCCGTCACCCAGATCGTCGCCGGTATCGGTGTCTCCGGTGCGGTGCCCGCGGGTTCGCTGCTCATCTACGACATCACCCATGACGACGCCCTGTCCGGCCTTGCGCAGACCTTCTCCGTCACGGGCGCGGCCCTCATGGCCATCCCCCTCGCGCGGCTCACGGCACGGGGCGGACGTCGGCTGTCCATCGGTGTCGGGTACGGCATCGCCGCCATCGGCGCCTTCATCGCCGTCTTCGGCGGCACCATCCGCGCCATCCCACTGCTGCTCCTCGGCACCCTCCTTGCCGGTGCTGGGTCCGCCACCGCGTACCAGTTGCGCTTCGCAGCCGTCGACCTGTCGTTGCCCGCGCACCGCGGGCGCGACCTCGCCCTCGTCATGTGGGCGGGCACCATCGGCTCGGTCCTCGGGCCCAACCTGCTCTCCTGGTCCGGCGGCAACGCCAAGGCCCTCGGCCTCCCGGCGCTCGTCGGCCCCTACCTGTTCTCCGGCACAGCGCTCGCCCTGTCGCTGCTCATCATGCTGCTGTTCCTGCGACCCGATCCGTACCTGCTGGCCGTCGAGCTCGAGGGTCGCGACCGCGCCCACGCGTCGCGCCGCCTGCGGCACGCGCTCGGCGTGATCTGGGCGTCCGGCCCGGCACGCATCGCGCTCGGGGCGATCGTCACCGGTCACATCGCGATGGTCTCCGTCATGGTCATGACACCTGTGCACATGCAGCACTACGAGGTGTCGCTGCGGATCATCGGCCTCGTCATCAGCGTGCACATCCTCGGCATGTACGCCTTCTCACCCGTCATGGGCTGGCTGTCCGACCGCTGGGGCCGCATCCCCGTCATCCGCATGGGCGTGCTCATCCTGCTGGCGTCCGCCATCCGCAGTTCCACGGCACCGGCCGACGACGCCCTCCAGCTCGGCATCGGCCTGTTCCTGCTGGGGCTCGGCTGGTCCGCCACGCTCGTCGCGGGCTCGACCCTGCTGTCGGAGTCGGTGGACATCGAGGAGCGCCCCAGCGTGCAGGGCGTGAGTGACCTCTGCATGAACGGTGCGGGTGCAGTCGGCGGTGCCATCGCGGGCGTCATCATCGCCACCGCGGGCTATGCGGCACTGTGCGCCATCGCGTCGATCCCGGTGCTGTTCCTTGGCATCGCGACGCTACGCCCGGCTCGGGCCGACGTCGCCGCCTAGACTGGGCACCCCGCGCCCGTAGCTCAATGGACAGAGCATCCGGTTTCTACCCGGCTGGTTGGGGGTTCGAGTCCCTCCGGGCGCGCTCCGCACCCGTGCACTGCATGCCAGATGGACGCTCACGTCGGCACCCCCGTGCACTGCACGCCACATCGACGTCCCCACCCGCACCACTGGGCCCGATCACGCGTCGCCCTCCTGCGCTTCACTCCGTGACGATCCCACGCCTACGGCGTGTCGTGGGATCGTCACGGAGTGAAGCGCAGACACGGGAGGCCACTCCCACCAGCACCACCGCTGCCGCACCGGACCCCGCCAGCATCTGCGCAAGCGTCGGGTTGTCGTAAGCGCAGGTAAGGGACCATTGCGGGGTCCGTTCGGCACGGGTTGCCGCGTCGTTCGAGGCAGTACCCTCGGGAGTGCCGTATGACGTCAGCAGGACGTCGGTTGCGAGGGGTTGACAGCAATGCAGACCGTCATTCGAGACGGGCGTGATTCCCGCGCTTCGGACGGCGTCGAGACCCGCCGCTTCGGTCGGCTCCGTCTCTCGCCGCATGCGATCGGGCGCATCGCCTTCGTCGTCGCGTTCCTCTACCTGGCCGTGATCGTGAACCCGCGGTTCATCCGCCACATGGATCTCGGCATCGTGCTCCCCGACCTCAACACGGCCGAGCCGGCCATCAGCGTGGCCCTCGGCATGCTGCTCCTCGGCCTCGCCCGCAGCCTCGGCCGCGGCAAGCGCCGGGCCTGGCAGCTCACGGTCGTGATCCTCGCCGTGCAGGTGGTCGTGCATGCCCGCCAGCACCACTGGGGCATGACGCTCCTGTCCGTCGTCTTCCTCATCCTCCTGCTCATCACTCGGGCCCAG
>JAKALQ010000135.1 GCA_021824095.1 Actinomycetes bacterium | reverse complement strand
GCAGCTGCAGGACGAGCGGATCGGGTCGCTCGCCCAAGGTGAGCACGAGCCCGGACGGCGAGGGCCAATCGGGGATCGAAGCCACCGCGGCGCAGGCCACCGCGAGGTCATCGCGGTCGCCGGCGCAGACGAGCAGCACGCCGGGCTTCAGGGTGCGCAGCACCATCGGCACGTGCCCGGAGCCGGCGACGTACTTGTCGACCTCGCGCTGCAGGCTCTCGCCGCCACCGACGATGATCTCGCCGCCGAGGCCGTCGGCCACCTCCTGCACAGTGAGGGCCGACAGGATCGGCACCTCGCGCAGCACGAAGATCGGCTCAGCCGAGCCCTCGCGCTCCTGCAGCGCGGTGCGGAACTCGTCGGCCCACTCGGGCTTCACCCGGTTCACGATGGTCGCGACGAGTGAGCAGTCGTGCTCCGCCAGCAGGTGGCGCTTGTGTCCGATCGACGCCGTGATGGCGTCGAGCCCCTTGCCGAAGCCGTTGATCACGGAGATGACGGGCGCCCCGAGGTTGGCGGCCAGTTGGGCGTTGAGCTCGAGTTCGGTGGAGGCCGTGGGACCCGTGTAGTCGGTGCCGATGACGACGATGAAGTCGAAGCGCGGCTTCAACGCCGAGAAGCGCTCGACCGCGATCTCGATGACGCGCTCGGCGTTGCCGGCCTCGAAGTAGTCGGCCGCCTGCGCGTACGTGAGCGCGTACGCCTCCTCCGGCCGCATGTCGATGCCGTAGCGGTCGATGAGCAGTTCGACCATGGCATCGGGCGTGGCGTCCTGCGCGACGATGGGACGGAAGATGCCGATGCGTGCCACCTGGCGCGCGAGCAGTTCCATGACACCGAGTGCGACGACCGCCTTGCCCGCTCGGGCATGTGCGGAGGTGATGTACAGGCTCTTGGACACGCGACTCCGTTCGTCGCGCACAGCCTACTTGACGGCCGGAAAGCCCTTACTTTCCACGGGTTGTCCGGGACTTTCGGTCCTTCGCGGTCCACCGCGGCTTCTCCGCGCGACGGGTTCCTGTGGCGCCCTTCGCGGCACCGGCAGGGCCACCCGCGCGACGGGGTGCACCAGCGCCCGGACGGTCGGCGCTGTCGCGCCAGCCGCCGCTGCGAGGGCCGTCGTCACGACGACGGTCGTCACGTGCGGGCGCATCCCAGGTGCGGCGGGTGCCGCGGTCGTCACGGGAACGGGCGGGCCCGCGGTCGTCACGCTGCCAGCGATCGTCACGGGGGCGAGCCTCGCGTCGGTCGTCCTGCCAACGGTCACGGCGGGGTGCACCCTGCCAGCGGTCGTCGCGCTGGGGACGCGCACCATCGGTGCGGCCATACGGGCGCTCGCCTCGGCGATCATCACGGGCATCACCACGCCAGTTGTCGCGCGGACGCTCATCACGTCGATCGTCGCGCGGACGATCGCTCGGGCGTCGGTCACCCCAGGAGGGACGATCCTCGCGCGGACGCTCGTCGCGCCACGGCCGCTCGCTGCGCTCGCGCTGGCCGTCGCGCGCACCCCAGGAGGGGCGCTCGTCGTCGCGTCGGGCGCTGAAGCGCGGGCGTGCGGGTTCGCGCTCGAAGCGACGGGCGTCTGCGGGGCGACGATCGTCACGATGCTGGCGGGCACGGCGATCATCGAAGGGGGCGGTGCGGGGGCGTGCCTCGCGGTGGTCGACGTCGGACAGGCCGTCGTCGTGGGCCTCGCGCACGGCGCGCTGCACGGCCTGCTCCTCGCGCAGTCGCGCGGGCGCGCGGCGAGGGGCGACCTCGTCGCGGGCACCGGCGATCTCGGCGAGGGCGGGATCACCGGCATGGATGCGGCGGTCGAGTGCCTCGACGCCGGCATCGGCGAGCATGCGCTCGACGCCGCGGATCTGGCGCGTCGTCGCCACGAGGACGACGAGGCCCTCCTTGCCGGCGCGGGCGGTACGACCGGCGCGGTGCAGGTAGTCCTTGGGGTCGCGCGGCGGATCGATCTGCAGCACCAGGTCGACGTCATCGACGTGGATGCCGCGCGCCGCGACATCGGTGGCGACGAGGACGTCGACACGACCCTGCTTGAAGTTGTCGATGGCCTTCGCGCGCGACGACTGGCTCTTGCCGCCGTGCAGCGCCTCGACGCGCACGCCCTGGTCCTGCAGCTCGCCTGCCCACTGCTCGACACCGAGCTGGGTGCGGGCGAAGCAGATGGTGCGGCCCTCGCGACGTGCGATCGAGTGCACGATCTCGGGCTTCTCGCGGGCATCGACGACGAACAGGTGGTGGGTCATCGTGGCGACGCTCGCGGTGCCCGGATCCGTCGCATGCTCGACGGGATCGGTGAGGTGCGCCTTCACGAGTCGCTGCACGTCACCGTCGAGCGTGGCGGAGAAGAGCAGGCGCTGGGCCTCCGGGTGCACGAGCCCCATGAGGTGGTCGACGTCCTCGAAGAAGCCCATGTCGCACATCTGGTCGGCCTCGTCGAGCACCGCGATGGTGACGTCGCCGAGGTCGCAGGCGCGCCGCTCCACGAGGTCGATGAGGCGACCCGGCGTGGCGACGATGATGTCGGCGCCGCGGGCGATGCCCTCCATCTGGCGCTGGTAGGACGCGCCGCCGATGACGAGCTGCATGGCGAGGTGCGCCTGCTGGGCCAGCGGCGTGAGGGCGTCACGCACCTGCATGGCGAGCTCGCGCGTGGGCACGAGGACGAGACCGCGCGGGTGGCGCGGCTGCGAGTGCGAGCCCATGAGGCGCGTGAGCATCGGCAGGCCGAAGGCGAGCGTCTTGCCGCTGCCGGTACGGCCACGGCCGAGCACGTCGCGCCCCTGCAGGATGTCGGGGATGGTGGCGGTCTGGATCGGGAAGGGCTCCGCGATGCCGAGGTTGGCCAGTCCTGAGGTCAGCGGCCGGGGCAGGCCGAGCTCGGC
>JAKALQ010000047.1 GCA_021824095.1 Actinomycetes bacterium | reverse complement strand
GTTTCGTAGTTCTGCAGCACCGAGATGATGCCGCCGATGCCGGTGGCGAAGGAGACACCGAGCCGTTCGGTGTCCACGTCAGAACCGAGGCCAGCGTCGGCCCAGGCGTCGCGCGCGGCGACGATGGCGAACTGCTGCGAGCGGTCGAGGCGACGGGCCTTCACCGGCTCCAGGCCCTGATCGGTGGGTTCGAGCATCGCCTTGCCGGCGAAGTGCACCGGCAGGGTGTCGATCCAGTCGAACGGGAGCGTGTGGATGCCCGGGGTGCCCGCGAGGGCCGCGGCCCACGTGTCCGTGGCGGTGCCGCCGAGGGGTGTCGTAGCGCCGACACCAGTCACGACAACGGTCGTCATGGTCCCACCTTCCGCGCGCTGATGCGCGCCGTCATGGGGCCGGGTTGCCCCGGCCCCGCAGCAACGACTACTGGTTCGCCTTCACGAAGTTCACGACGTCGGCGACGGTCTTGAGGTTCTTGAGTTCCGCATCCGGGATGGACACACCGAACTTCTCCTCGGCCGCCATCGAGATCTCCACCATCGACAGCGAGTCGACGTCGAGGTCGTCGACGAACGACTTGTCGAGCTGGACGTCAGCCTCGGCGACGCCGGCGATCTCGTTCACGATCGATCGGAGGGTGTCGAGGATCTCCTGGTCGGTCATGCTGATTCCTTCCGTTGTGTGTGCCGTCCGCGAACGCGGCCGGGGGTCAGGGGATGCGGACGACCTGCGCCGCGTATGCGAGGCCGGCACCGAAGCCGACCATGAGCGCGAGGTCACCGGACTTCGCGCCACCCTCGCGCATGAGCGAGTCGAGCGCAAGGGGGATGGACGCCGCCGACGTGTTGCCCGTCATGATGATGTCGCGTGCAACGGAGACGGTGTCGGGGAACTTGAGGCCGCGCAGGAGCGCGTCGGTGATGCGGTTGTTCGCCTGATGCGGCACGAAGGCCTGGATGTCGTCGGGGGTGAGCCCTGCCGCCTCGATGGCGTGATGGCACACCGTCACCATCTCGCTCACGGCCCAGCGGAACACCTTCTGGCCCTGCATGTGCAGCGTCGGCCACACGAACTCGCCGCCGCTCGCCACCTGCTTGCGCAGGTCGGTCCAGCTCGGCTCGACGACGATCGCGTCGAACTCCGCGCCCTCGGCACCCCAGATGGTGGGGCCGACGCCGGGGGCGTCCGCCGGGCCGAGCAGGAAAGCGCCGGCGCCGTCGGCGAAGATGAAGGCGGTGCCGCGATCGGTGGGGCTCGTCCACTCCGAGAGCTTCTCGACACCGATGACGAGCACGTAGTCGCTCTCGCCCGAGCTGATGATGCCGTCGGCGAGGCCCACGGCATACGGGAAGCCGGCGCAGGCGGCGGAGATGTCGAAGGCACCGGCCTCGCGTGCGCCGAGGCGATCGGCGACGAGCACCGCGGCACTCGGCGTCTGGTACGGGTGCGAGATGGTCGACACGATGACGGTGCCGAGGCGGTCGGCCGTGATGCCCGCGTGCGTGAGCGCCTGCTCGGCCGCGTCGACGGCCATGTCGACGATCGTCACCTCGTCGGGAGCCCACAGGCGCTGCACGATGCCGGTGCGCTCACGGATCCACTCGTCGGAGGAGTCGATGGGGCCGACGATCTCGTCGTTCGGCACCACACGGCTCGCGCGGTGGACGCCGAGGCCGATGACCTCGCTGTAGCGACGCGGGCGCGCCGAGATCTGCTTCACAGGTCCTCCGCGGTGGGGTGCAGGCGCAGCAGGGGCTGCCCCGGGGAGACGGGATCGCCGTCGGTGACGAGCCATTCGACCACGGCGCCGCCGTACTCCGCGACCACGGGGTGCTCGTCGTTGAGGTTCACGACGGCGCCGACGATGGTGCGCGGCTCGAGCAGCACGCCCTCGTCGAGGCCCTCGGTGATGTGCACGGTGCCCTTGGCGGGGCTCACGACGAGGCGCCAGGCGGGCTGGACGTCGGCGAGCGTGGACGAGCCGTGCTCCTCGACGAAGGCGCGGGCGCCGTCGAGGTCGTCCGGCGACTTCAGCGCGAAGGTGGCGATGCCGGGCAGGGCGCGCTTGATGAGCCCGGTGAGGGTGCCGGCCGGCGGGATCTCGAGGATGCCGGTGGCCCCAAGGTCGGCGAAGCCCTGCATGCACAGGTCCCAGCGCACGGGGCTCGACACCTGGCTCACGAGGCGGGCGAGCACGTCGCGGCCGCTCGAGACGACGCGGCCGTCGGCGTTGGACAGCAGCGTCACGCGCGGGTCGTGCGTCGTCATGGCGCGGGCCAGCTTCGCGAGCTCGTCGCGGGCCGGTTGCATGTGGCGTGTGTGGAAGGCGCCGGCGACGGAGAGCGGGCGCACCTTGGCCTTCGCGGGCGGGTCGGCCTCGAAGGCGGCCAGTTGCTCGAGGGTGCCGGCGGCCACGATCTGGCCCGCACCGTTGTCGTTGGCGGGGGTGAGGCCGTGGCGCGCGATGGTGGCGAGCACCTCGTCACGGTCACCGCCGAGGACGGCCGCCATACCCGTGGCGGTGACGGCGGCGGCTCGGGCCATGGCGCGGGCGCGCTCGCGCACGAACACCATGGCCTGCTCGGCGCTCAGCACGCCCGTCGCGGCCGCTGCGGTGATCTCACCGACGCTGTGGCCGGCGCCCGCGCCGAGCTTGGCGTAGGCGTCGTGCGGGTGGGGGAAGAGCTCGAGCAGCGTCACGAGGCCGGTGGCGACGATGAGGGGCTGGGCGATCGCGGTGTCACGGATGGTGTCGGCGTCGGACGTCGTGCCATGGGCGCGGAGGTCGAGGTCGGCGACGGTGCCGAGCCAGTCGATGCGGTCGCCGAAGTTCGGCAGTTCGAGCCAGGGGAGGAGCATGCCGGGGGTCTGTGAGCCCTGCCCGGGCGCGACGATGACGAGCACCCGCACATGCTGACGGGTTACCGGAGGGTCGCCAAATCGGGCGCGCCGGGACCATGGCGCACTTATCGGCGCTTCACTCCTCGACGAGCCTCGCGACACGGCGTGTCGCGGGCTCGTCGAGGAGTGAAGCGCCGACAGGGTCACGCGTGACGGGACCGGCAAGACAGGGCCCCGTGACAGGCGAGGAGGGCGCCCCCGTTGTGGGGGCGCCCTCCTCGGGGTGCCGTGTGTGGTGGTGTCACGGCTGCTGGGCTGCCAGGCCCGTCGTCACTCGCCGCCCTCGGTGTTGCCAGCGTCGGCGGCCGTCGGGTCGTCGAGCTGGTAGCGGCGCACCGCCTCCGCGACGCGGGCCCGATCGACGCGGCCCTCCTTCGCCAACTGCGCCAGCGTCTGGACGGTGATCGACTGGGCGTCGACGAGGAAGTGGCGACGCAGGGCGCCACGGGTGTCGGACATGCCCCACCCATCGGTGCCGAGCGACACGAACGACTGCGGCACCCAGGGCTGGATCTGGTCCTGCACGGCCCGCATGAAGTCCGACACCGCGACGACGGGGCCCGGACGACCTTCGAGGCGCTGCGTCACATAGGCGGTGCGCAACTCGGCCTCGGGGTGCAGCAGGTTGTGCCGATCGGCGGCCAGGCCGTCACGGCGCAGCTCGTTCCACGACGTCACCGACCACACGTCGGCGAGCACACCCCACTCGTCACGCAGCAGCTGCTGCGCCTTGAGTGCCCACGGCACGGACACACCGGACGCGAGGATCTGCGCGCGCGGCCCATCGCCATCGCCTGCCGGCGCCAGCAGGTACATGCCCTTGAGGATGCCCTCGACGTCGACGCCCTCGGGCTCGGCCGGCTGCTGGTACGGCTCGTTGTAGACCGTGAGGTAGTAGTAGACGTTCTCGCTGTTCTCGCCGTACATGCGCCGCAGGCCATCGCGCACGATGTGCCCGATCTCGTAGGCGTATGCCGGGTCGTACGCGACGACGGCCGGGTTGGTGGCCGCGAGGAGCAGCGAGTGGCCGTCCTCGTGCTGCAGGCCCTCGCCGTTGAGCGTGGTGCGACCCGCGGTGGCACCGATGACGAAGCCGCGCGCCATCTGGTCCATGGCGAGCCAGTACTGGTCGCCGTTGCGCTGGAACCCGAACATCGAATAGAAGATGTAGACGGGGATCATCGGCTCGTCATGCGTCGAGTACGACGTGCCGGCGGCGACGAAGGATGCGACGGAACCGGCCTCGTTGATGCCCTCGTGCAGGATCTGCCCGCTCGTGGACTCCTTGTACGACAGCATGAGCTCACGGTCGACGGCCGCGTACGTCTGGCCCCACGGCGAGTAGATGCGCAGTGACGTGAACAGCGAGTCCATGCCGAAGGTGCGGGCCTCGTCGGGGATGATCGGCACGAAGCGCTTGCCGATGTTCTCGTCGCGCACGAGGTCCTTCAGCATGCGCACGAGGGCCATCGTCGTGGCCACGTTCTGCTGGCCGGAGCCACGCTTCGCGACTTCGTACACCTTGTCGCCCGGCAGCACGAGCGGCTTGCTCGTCCGACGACGCGACGGCACGTACCCGCCGAGCGCACGGCGGCGCTCCTGCATGTAGTGGTAGGTCGGGTCGTCCTCGCTCGGGCGGTAGTACGGCGGCAGGTAGGGGTTCTCCTCGAGTTGCGCATCGGTCACCGGGATGTCGAGGCGGTCGCGGAACTGCTTGAGGTTGTCCAGCGTCAGCTTCTTCATCTGGTGCGTGGCGTTGCGTCCCTCGAAGGACGAGCCGAGCGTCCAGCCCTTGATGGTCTTCGCGAGGATGACGGTGGGCTGGTTCTTGTGCTCGACGGCCGCCTTGTAGGCCGCGTAGAGCTTGCGGTAGTCGTGGCCACCGCGACGCAGGGCCCAGATCTCGTCGTCCGTCATATCGGCGACGAGTTCCTTGGCGCGAGGATCGCGTCCGAAGAAGTTGTCGCGCACGTAGGCGCCGCTCTCGGCCTTGAAGGTCTGGTAGTCGCCGTCGACCGTGGTGTTCATGATGTGCAGCAGGGCGCCGTCGCGATCCTTGGCGAGCAGCGGATCCCAGTTGCTGCCCCAGATCACCTTGATGACGTTCCAGCCCGCGCCGCGGAACACGGCCTCGAGTTCCTGGATGATCTTGCCGTTGCCGCGCACCGGGCCGTCGAGGCGCTGCAGGTTCGCGTTGATGACGAAGGTGAGGTTGTCGAGGCCCTCGCGCGCGGCGAGGCTGATGGCGCCGAGCGACTCCGGCTCGTCCGTCTCACCGTCGCCGAGGAAGGCCCACACGCGCTGGTCGCCCGTGTCCTTGATGCCGCGGCCAGCGAGGTAGCGGTTGAAGCGCGCCTGGTAGATGGCGTGATGGGGGCCGAGGCCCATCGACACCGTGGGGAACTGCCAGAAGTCGGGGAGCAGGCGCGGGTGCGGGTACGACGGCAGGCCGCCGCCGGCGTGCGACACCTCCTGGCGGAACCCGTCGAGCTGGTCCTCGGTGAAGCGACCCTCGACGAAGGCACGGGCGTACATGCCGGGAGCGGCGTGGCCCTGGAAGAAGACCTGGTCGCCGCCGCCGGGATGCCCGTTGCCGCGGAAGAAGTGGTTGAAGCCGACCTCGTACAGCGAGGCCGACGAGGCGTAGGACGAGATGTGGCCGCCGACGCCGATGCCGGGGCGCTGCGCGCGGTGCACGATCATGGCCGCGTTCCAGCGGATCCAGCGACGGATGCGACGCTCGGCGTCCTCGTCGCCCGGGAAGATGGGCTCGTCGGCGGGGGAGATGGTGTTGATGTAGTCCGTCTGCCGGATGGACGGCAGGCCGACACTGCGCTCACGCGAGTGGCGCACCAGCTCGAGCATGAGCTGACGCGCGCGCCAGGTTCCGCTGTGTTCGATGACGGCGTCGAGCGAGGCCTTCCACTCCGCCGTCTCCTCCGGATCCTTGTCGAAGTACTGCGAGGGGAGGTCGTCGACGAAGTACGGATCGGCCATGTCGGAACCCTTCTGTGGGACGGACGGCGATGGGCCTTGTGGGCTGGGCGCGCCGGGACGTGGGCCATTCTCCCCCATGCGCTGCCAGCCGATGAAACCGGGCCTTGCCTTACGGCCCGGTACCGTGTGGGATGCTCCCGTCCCCGAGAGGAAGGCATGGGTGGTGGCCGCTGCGGCGCCTGGCGATGAGGCCGTGCGTGGGTTGCTCGTGAAGCTCGGCATCAAGCCCGGCATGACGGTGCAGCAGGTCGGTGACGACGACGACAGTGATGTGTCGTTCTCTGCGGCGGCGGCAACGACCGCTGGCAGTGCACTCGTCGACTACGACTACGACGACGTCGTGGATGCCGTGCTGTTGTGGCATCGCGAGGACGATGGTGACCTCGTCGATGCCCTCGTTGATGCGGTGGTGCCGCTCACGGAGGACGGCATCATCATCCTGCTCACGCCGAAGCCTGGCCGCGACGGGCATGTGCCCGCCGATGAGATCGCGGAGGCGGTGCCGACGGCTGGGCTGCAGGCCACCTCGACGGTGAGCGCCGGCCCGCACTGGCAGGGCACCCGCCTCGTGGCCCCCAAGGGCCCGCGACGCTGAGCCCGCACCACTCGCGCCCGCCACGAACTGCCGTGATCGGTTAGCCTTCCCGTCTCTGCGCTTCACTCCTCGAGGCGCCCACGACACGCCGTAGGCGTGGGCGCCTCGAGGAGTGAAGCGCAAGGGCGTGTAGCTCAGTTGGTTAGAGCACTGGTCTTACAAACCAGTGGTCGGGGGTTCGAGTCCCTCCGCGCCCACCACGGTGCGACGTTCGCGCACCCGTCCCGCACGGTCGTGCCCCCGACTCGTTCGTTCGCGCCCACGTCCCGCACGGTCGCCCACCCCGTGGTCGCGCCCGTCCACCGCGCCGTCGGAGCCCACCGCGGGCGATGCCTCTAGCATCCGAGGTACGTGGCCCAGCACGCGAACTCCTCGAGGCGCCTCGGTGCGGCGAGGGGTGGAGGGGATGGGGGAGTGCGACGCCCACGACACCGGCACCTGCGCCAGTACCTGCTCCTTGCGGCATGGTGCGCGCTCGCGTGGGCGCAACTCCTCCTGAACGCGGTGCGTCCGCCGTTGCCAACGACACCGGCAGCCGTGTTGCTTCGCCTCTCCATGGCGGCAGGAGTACTCGCGATCGCCACCCTCGCAGCCCTGTGGCTCGTGGCTGGAGACGCGGTCTTCCTGGTCCTGTGGTGTGTCGGAGTCGTCCTCGTCGGCGGCACGGTGGCGGAGTCCGGCTCCGGCCAAGGGCAGCTCATGGCCGGCCTCTACCTGCTCCTGCTGTGCCTCATCGCGGCGACGAGCCTGCGACGGCGTCAGACCATCGGCGCCCTTACCTTCGCCATCGTCACGTACGCCGCGGCACTCGCCTCCCACAAGGTGCTCGACAGCCCCACCTACGCGCTCTTCATGGGCGTCGTCATCGTCATCACCACGCTCGTCACGAGCCACCTGTTCACGACCCTGGAGCAGCAGGTGCTGCATGACCAGCTCACCGGGGCACTCAACCGCCGCGGTCTCGAACTCCTTGCTCGCCAGGCGCATGACCTGCAGGCACGCCATGGCCAGCCCACGGCCTTCCTCATGATCGACCTCGACCGCTTCAAGCAGTTCAACGACGCCCACGGCCATGCGGCCGGGGATCGCCGCCTGGCGATCTGCGTCACCGACTGGCAGGGGGTGCTCCGTCGCACTGACCTCGTCGCCCGCACGGGCGGCGACGAGTTCGTCGTCGTGCTCCCGGGCACGGACGCCTCACAGGCGCAGTCGCTCGTCGATCGCATGCGGACCGCGAACGATGTGCCCTGGACATTCGGCCTCACCCAGTGGGCCGTGGACGAGCCTCTCGATGCTGCCATGCATCGGGCCGATGTCGCCATGTACGAGCGCAAGCGCGGCGTCCGACGCGACTGAGCGGGTGCCAGCACCTCCTACACTCGCGGCATGACCACCGTGGGCGAGGTCATCGCGTACCTCGAGCAGCGCTTCCCGTCGTCACGTGCGGAGGAGTGGGACGCCGTCGGGCTCGTGACGGGCCGTCGTGCCAGCGCGGTGCACCGCATCGTCCTCGCCGTCGAGGCGACGTCCGCCGTCGTGCGCGACGCCCTCGACGCCGGCGCCGACCTGCTCGTGCTGCACCACCCCGTGTACCTGCGCGGCACCACCACCATCGACGGCGACAGCCCAAAGGGCAGCCTCATGCACGACGCCATCCGCGCGGGCATGGCCGTCTACGTCGCCCACACGAACGCCGACAAGGCCCGCCCCGGCGTCTCTGACGCCCTCGCCGAGGCCATCGGCGTCATCGGCACGCAGCCCGTCCTGCCGGAGCCTGACGACGCCACCCTGGGCCTCGGACGGGTCGGCGCCCTCCCGGCGCCCACCACCCTCGCCGCCCTCGCGGCCTCGATTGCGCGCGCACTCTCGGGTGCCCGCGGCGGTGTGCGCTGGGCAGGCGAGCCAGACCGCGTGGTGCAACGGGTCGCGGTGTGCGGCGGCAGCGGCGCCGACCTGCTCGAGCACATCGACGCCGACGTGTACGTGACGAGCGACCTGCGCCACCACACGGCCACCGACTACCTCGCCACCGGCCGCGCCGCGCTCATCGACATCCCCCATGCCGTGGGGGAGTCACTGTGGCTCGATCCGCTGGCCCGCGAGCTGGTGGCGCACTTCGACGGCATCACCACACACGTGCATCCCGACGGCTGCGACCCGTGGAGCGGCGTCATCCCCGCCTGACGTCGACGCGCACCGCGCCCGGGCACCGCGCCCATGCACCACAATGGGTGCGTGGCAACCGCTGATCCCTTCGCACAGATGCGCCTGCTCGATCTGCAGGCGGCCGACACGCACCTCGCCCAGATCGCGCATCGTCGCGCCTCGCTGTCCGAGGTGGTGCGCCTGCGTGAGTGCGAGTCGGCACTGCAGCGCGTCCGCACGCTCGTCATCGCGGGCGAGACCGAGGTCTCGGACCGCGAGCGCGAGGTGCGCAAGATGGAGCTCGACGTCGAGCAGGTGCGCCTCCGTGCCGCGAAGGACCAGGAACTGCTCGACGGCGGCAGCATCGCGAACCCCAAGCAGCTCGAGGACCTCACGCACGAGGTCGCGTCGCTGCGGCGTCGGCAGGAGTCACTGGAGGACGAGGAACTCGCCCTCATGGAGCAACTCGAGGACGCCCGCACCTCGCTCGCGGAGCTGCAGGCACAGCGCGCCACCCTCGACGTCGAACTCATCGACGCTCGCGAGGCGCTGGCCCGCGTCGAGCATGAGCTCGATGACGAGGAGTCGCACGCCCGTCGCCATCGCGACACCGTGGCCGCCGAGATCCCGGCAGACCTGTTGCGTGCCTACGAGCGCATCCGCGAGGAGACCGGCGGCGTCGGCGCAGCGCTGCTGCAGCATGGACGCTGTGGTGGCTGTCGCCTGCAGATCAACCCGAACGAGATGGCACGCATCAAGGCGGCGCCCTCGAACGAGGTGCTGCGCTGCGAGGAGTGCCGCTGCATCATGGTGCGCACCGGCGAGTCAGGGCTGTGAGCCCGCGCTACCTCATCATCGAGGCGGACGGCGGCTCCCGGGGCAATCCCGGCCCCGCCGCCTACGGGTGCGTCGTGCGCGAGGGTTCGACCGGTCACATCATCGCGGAGCGGGCCAATTACCTCGGTGTCGCGACGAACAATGTCGCGGAGTACACGGGCCTCGTCATCGGCCTGCAACTGTGCGCCACCCTCGGTGACGTGCGCATCGACGTGCGCATGGACTCCAAACTGGTCGTCGAGCAGATGACGGGCCGCTGGAAGATCAAGCATGAGGCCATGCGCGCGCTTGCCATGCAGGCGCGTCAGGCCATCAACCCGGCGCATGTGCGGTACGCGTGGGTGCCGCGCGAGCGCAATCGCGACGCTGATCGCCTGGTGAACGAGAGTCTCGATGACGTGCTCGCCGGCGGATCGGGCTTGGTGGTGCGTGACTTCTGACGGGCGTGCCGCATCAGGCGCCGCACCGGTGCAGGGGCGTTGCGGTCGCATAACGTCCCTTGTCCGACGCATGGCTGGGGTGTAGACAGGGACCACGGTTCCCGTTCACCGCGAGACCGATTGCACGTGGGCTGGGTCGCGACTGTGATCCCCCCGTCGTCGGGAGTGGCGAGTCCCCGGACTCCGGCATGTGCCGTTGGACGGGAGCCAGGGGCCCGCACACTGGAGTTGTGCGGGCCCCGCATGCTTCCTTCGCGACGAGCCCGCGCGTCCGTTGCCTCGCGCAGGTGCCCGCGATACGGTGCCCCGCAGTCGTCCCAAGGAGCCGAGCGTGCGCACCACCCATCTGCGTCTGCGAGACGTCCAGGTCGACCCCTACTTCCAGCGCTACTTCGACACCCGTCCGCTCGCACCCGTGCGCGGCGAGCTGTTCTCGCGGCCCGACACCCGGCAGCCCACCGAGCAGTTCTTCGCCGAGTTGCGCCCGGACGAGCACCTGCAGGTGCTCACGTGGCTGCTCGATGCTGCGGCCCAACTGTTCGACGACACCGGCATGCGCTCGTCCATCAACGTCGACGCCGCCATCATGTCCACGCAGCGTGGCCGCAATGAGTTCCTGCGGGCGGCAGGCATGGCCGCCTCCCCGGTCACGTTCGAGTTCGCCGAGATGCCCGAGGAGTGGGGCGTCGACGACATCAACCGCCTGCTGCTGCAGATCCGCGAACGCGAGCACGAGACGGCACTCGACAACTTCGGCCGTGGCGTCATCGATATCGAGCAACTCGGCGACCTGCGCTACGACACCGTGAAGATCGCCGGTGCTGTCACCATGGAACTCGAGCGCGGCCCCGAGTACCAGGAGCGCATGGAGCGGCTCCACGACGCCATCACCGGCGCGGGCATGCAGCACGTGGTGCAGGGCGTCGAGTCGCAGTCCACCTTCCAGTGGCTGCAGGAGGTCGGCTTCACGACCTTCCAGGGCTACTGGTTCTCCATCCCGGCCCCGGCCGAGGGTGTGGTGGCCCGCGACTGAGCTCGCGTCGACGTTGGCGACGATGTCGGTGTCGCGCGGACGTTGTGACCGTGCTGTGAGCGTCGCGAAGGTGCGCGTGCGATGCGGTGTGCCGCATACTTGCCATGGATGAGTTGCCCGGGTGACCGCGGCGGCTGCCGATGGCAGGCGTCGAGGAAAGTCCGGGCTCCACAGGGCAGGGTGATGGCTAACGGCCACCGGGGGCGACCCCAGGGACAGTGCCACAGAAAGCAGACCGCCGTCGGCTCCGGCCGGCGGTAAGGGTGAAACGGTGGTGCAAGAGACCACCAGCGGCGCGGGTGACCGCGTCGGCTCGGCAAACCCCACCCGGAGCTAGGTCAAGAGGCCGCCATCCCGCGAGGGATGTCGACTGCGCGACAGGGTGGCCCGCCCATAGTCGCGGGTAGACCGCACGACGTCGTCGGCAACGGCGACGCGAGACAGATGGTCACCGAAGGCGCGTACGCGCCGGAACAGAACCCGGCTTACAGGGCAACTCATCCACCAGCCGCGTGCCATCATGCCCATGTGATGGCAAGCCTCATCGCGGCCCTTGTGGCGGCAATCGCCTATGGCGCGGGCACCGTGCTGCAGGCGCAGTCGGTGCGGACGATGCGCGCCCTGCCGGCAGGGGTCACCCGTGTGCAGCGCATCCGCGCGGGCTGGGGCTACGGCCTGGGGCTGCTCGTCGATGGCCTCGGCTTCCTCGCCGCGCTGGTCGCGTTCCGGCGCCTGCCGCTGTTCCTTGTCGAGTCGGCCATCGCGTCGTCCGTGGCGGTCACCGCTGTGCTCTCGGTGCTGCTGCTCGGCATCCGCCTTCATCGCAATGAGCGCATCGCCGTCGTGGCAGTCGCCGTGGGGCTCGCCATGCTCGGCGCGGCAGCGCAGGATGGCCGCGCGATCAGCGTCGACGGACGTGCGGGCTGGACGTTGCTCGCCAGCACCGTGTTCGTCGCGTTGGCGCTCGCGTGGGGCAAGCTGGACGCGCAGCGCCATCGGGCCGCAATCGTGCTCAGTATCGCCGCCGGCCTCGGGTTCGGCATCCTTGGCATTGCGGCCCGCCTGCTCGTGGTGCCCGACCACTGGTGGCTGCTGGTGCGCGACCCCGTGCTGTGGTCGCTGCTGCTTGGTGGGGGCATCGCCATCGTCGCCTATGGGGTCGCGCTCGACCGGGGCCGCGTCACGACCGTCGCGGCCATCACCTTCGCGGTCGAGACGGTGCTGCCGGCGATCGTCGGCCTGGCCTGGTTGGGTGACGCGGTGCGCGCAGGGCTGGCGCCCATGGCCATCCTCGGCTTCGCGGCGACGCTCGGTGGCTGCCTTACCCTCGCCGGACGTGCCGAACCGCACGCATGAGTGTGCGGGCCCGCTGACGGGATGCGCGCGCTGCCGCTACCGCGTGAGGTCGCAGTCGAAGGACTCGCGCAGCACTGTCACGGCATGCGGCGCCGCCACCTCGCCGCGGGCCACGACACCGAGCAGCGTGAGCATGACGAGCGGTCGCGAACTGCGGGCCAGCACCGTCGCACTCGTGTCGCGCAGCTGCTCGAGGGACGGGTCCTCGACGTCGTCGCCGAGCTCCTCGGCGTAGAAGCCGACGAGCACGTTCTGCACGAGGTCCTGCGCCTTCGCGGTGCGCAGCGCCGCCTTCAGGATGTCGCCCTGCACGTGTGCCGGCAGGAAGCGCCGCTGCACCTTGGCATTCGGCCGTGCGGTACGCACGACGAGGTCCAGGTCGCCCGCGAGGCCGTAGCGCTCGATGTGGGGGATGAGGGTGGTGAGATCGGCCGCCGTGATGGCGTCGATGGCCTTGGCGTACTCGTCCTCGAGTCGCGTCTGCTGCACGTCGGTCATGATTCCTCCGCGCTGAGGATAGTCAGCCGATGAGCACCTCGAGCACATGCGAGCCGCGATCCGCCACGAGGTGCACGTCGAAGCCG
>JAKALQ010000046.1:2333-12891 GCA_021824095.1 Actinomycetes bacterium | reverse complement strand
GTGATCCACTGCGCGCGCAGTGGATCACCCGGGAGCAGGACGGTGTCGGCGATCTCGCCGTCACGTGCCGCGATGTGGGTGCTCATACCGCCAGCGTAGGCGGGGCCTCCCACTAGCATCGAGGCGTGAAGGGTCGTGTCCTGGTCAGCGTGCAGTTCGCCTGCCTGGCGCTGCTCATCGTGTTGCCGGGCGGCGATCACACGGGGCTGCGAGACGGCATCGCGGCCGCCTGCCTGGCCGCGTCGGCACTCGTGCTCGTGTCGGCCTTCATCACGATGCGCCGCGGCCTCACCGTGTTCCCTGAACCCAAGGATGGGGCACCGTTCGTGATGCATGGCATCTACCGCGTCGTGCGGCATCCCATGTACCTCGGGGTGCTGCTCTTCGCCGCCTCCGAACTCGTGGCACAGTGGACGCTCGCGCACGCACTGGTGTGCATCGTCCTCGCCGTCGACCTGCGCGTGAAGATGCGATACGAGGACGGCCTGCTCGCCGCCCGCTGGCCCGACGCTGCCGCCTACCAGCAACGCGTCGGGGCGCTGCTGCCGCGTCTGCCGCGCCGCTGACGCAGCACACGGGCCGTCACAGGCCCCAGGCCTCGTCCCAGCGCTGCTTCCACAGCGGAAACTCCGCGGCCGGCATGGGCTTGGCGACGATGAAGCCCTGCACCTCGTCGCACCCGAGTTCGGTGAGCAGGTCCCACACGCCCTCGGTCTCGACACCCTCGGCGACCACGGACAGTCGCAGCGACTGCCCGAGCGCGGCGCTGGAGCGCAGGATCGTGCGCAGCACCGGGTTGGTGTCGGCGCCGTGCACGAAGGTGCGGTCCACCTTGAGCTCGGTGATGGGGATCATCTGCAGCTTGCGCAGGTTTGAGTAGCCCGTGCCGAAGTCATCGATGGAGAGGCCGAAGCCCTTGAGGCGCAAGCGTCCGAGCACCTCGAGGTTGGCGGAGAGGTTCTCCATCAGACCACTCTCGGTGATCTCGAGGATGATGCGACGCGGATCGACGCCCGCATCCTGGGCGATGGTGTCGAGGGCATCGGGCAGCGACAGGTCGTCGAGGTTGTCGACCGAGAGGTTGACCGAGATGGCGATCTCGATGCCATGGGTGCGCCACTGCGCGAGCGCGGTGACAGCGGCCCGGTAGACGGCGAGGGTGAGCTCCCCCATGAGTCCGTGTGCCTCCGCGACGGGCACGACCGCAAGCGGCGGGATGAGGCCGGCCACCGGGTCGCGCCATCGCAGCAGCGCCTCCGCGCCGACGACACGGCGTTCGACGAGCGTGACCTTCGGCTGCACGTGCACCTCGACGCAGCCACGCGTGATGCCGTCGAGGATCTGCTCCGGGCTCAGGCGCTCCACGAAGCGCTCGTAGGCGGCAGGCACCGTGGGCACGCGCAGTTCGTCGGCGAAGCGCGTGAGCGTCTCGGCGAGCGATTCGGGGTCGATGGGCTTGGTGAACAGCCCGCGCAGGTGCAGGTCGTGGGCGATCGCGAGCTCGCCGACGGATGCGAGCAGGTCAGGGTCGGAACCGGACATGATGAGCAGGGCACCATGGAAGCTGCGGGCCGACAGGTGCCGCAGCAGTTCGATGCCATCCATGCCCGCCATGTCGAGATCGGCGAGGATGACGTTGGGCTGGAAGGTGCCGGCGTCCATGATGGCGAGTGCCGCGTGCCCATCGCCGGCCGTGGCGACGTCGTGCACGCCCTGCTGCGAGAGCAGTTCGGTGACGACGGCCGTCATGAAGGCGTCGTCATCGACGACGAGCACCCGCAGGGACTGTGTGGCGTGCGTGCTCATGCGTCATCCCCCGATGCGGTGAGCGCGGCGGCAACCCGGTCCAGGGTCGCGGGGAGCACGTCGACGATGGCTGCGACCCGATCGCCTTCACCCGCGCGGGCCAGGCGTTCGAGGTCGATGCACAGGTCGGCGAAGCCCTGCGCTCCCACCGTGGCTGCTGCCGACTTCAGGCTGTGGGCGTGCCTGGCCAGCGCCGCGAGGTCACCCGCGGCAAGGGCCTGCTGCATGCCGGCGACCGTCTCGCGCGCGGTGTCGACGAAGCGGGTGGCGAACATGGCGACCTTCGCGGCATCGCCACGGAGCAGGGTGCGCAGGGCGTTGGTATCGACACTGCCGGCACGGGCGAGGCTTGCCGGGCTCGGGGCGCTCGGGCGAGGGCGCGAGGTGCGCGCGCCGGCAGCCCATCCCGCGATCGTGCGGTAGAGCCGATCAGGGTCGATGGGCTTGCCCTCGAAGTCATTCATGCCCGCTGCCCGGCAACGCTCAACATCCTCGGCGAGGGCGTTGGCCGTCATGGCGATGATGGGCATCTGCCGCAGGTCGGTACGACCGCGGATCACCCGCGTCGCCTCGATGCCATCCATGCCGGGCATCTGCACGTCCATGAGGATGACGTCGAACTCCTCGCCGATGTCGAGCAGGTTGAGCACGGCCTGGCCGTTGTCGGCCACGGCCACGGAGGCCCCTACCGCCTCGAGCAGTTCGACGGCCACCTGCTGGTTGAAGGGGTTGTCCTCGGCGACGAGCACCCGAACGCCGGTGAGGGTGACGCGCTCAAGGGGCGCCGCAGCGGCAGGCGCAACCGCGCTCTGCACGGCGTCATCGCCCTGCTGCACGAGCCGCGCGGAGAAGAAGAACGTGGAGCCGACGCCCACCTCACTGGTGACGCCGATGCGGCCGCCCATCATGTCGACGAGGCGCTCGCTGATGGCAAGACCCAATCCAGTGCCACCGTACTTGCGTGACGTCGAGGTGTCAGCCTGCGAGAAGGCGCGGAACAGCCGGTCGATCTGCGCACGGCTCAACCCGATGCCGGTGTCGCGCACCTGCACCTGCAGCAGCACCGTCGCCGTGTCGATGGCCTCGGCCGTCACGTCGACGGACACCGACCCGGCCTGCGTGAACTTCACGGCATTGCCCGTGAGATTCAGCAGCACCTGCTCAAGGCGCAGGGCGTCACCGATGAGGTGGATGGGCGACTCGGGTGCCAGGTGCACGTGGAAGTCGAGGCCCTTCGTGCGGGCAAGGGTGCCCACCACGGCGTCGACATTGGCGAGGATGCCCGCGAGGTCGAAGGGCGCCGACTCGAGCTCGATGGCGCCCGCCTCGATCTTGGAGAAGTCGAGGATGTCGTTCACGGTGCGCATGAGCACGTCAGCGGCCCGCGAGGTCTTGTCCACGTACTCCCGCTGCTTGTCGTCGAGCGGGGTGCGACCGAGCAGGTGGGCGAAGCCGACAATGGCGTTGAGCGGAGTCCGGATCTCGTGGCTCATGTTGGCGACGAAGGCGCTCTTCGCCAGGTTGGCCGCCTCGGCCTCCTCCTTGGCACGCGCCAGCTCCGCGGTGCGGATGACGACGCGATCCTCGAGCACCGCCCGCTGCGTCAGCATCTCCTGCTCGTAGCGCTTGGCCTCCGTGGTGTCGGACTGCACGCCGACGAAGCGCTCGAGGTTGCCCTGCTCGTCGCGCACGGCCGTGAGGTACAGGCGCACCCAGTAGGGTTCGCCGGCTTTCGTGTAGTTCAGGATCTCCTCGGAGATGGATCGCCCATGCGACAGCGCCTCGCGGATGCGCAGGACCGTCTCGGGGTCGGTGCCCTTGCCCTGCAGGAAGGCACCGGGACGTCGGCCGATGCACTCCTCGAGCGTGTACCCCGTGCGTCGCTCGAAGGCTGGGTTCACCCACTCGATGCGCCCGCGCACGTCGGTGATGACGACGAGGTTGTCCGTGGAGCTCGCCACCTCGGAGAGCATGGCGAGCCGCTCCTGGAACTCCTGCTCGCGGGTGACGTCGTGCAGCACGCCGACATACCCGGACGGCTGCGGTGGCACGCCGGTGGTGACCGGGTTCACCGACATCTGCACCAGGCGTCGGGTGCCATCGGAGGCGTCGAGCCGCACCAGGACCTGACGGGCCTGGGCGCAACCGGGCGTGAGCAGGCCGGCAACGGTCGCCTGCTCGCTCTCCGGGAACACGTCGACGAGCTGCCGTCCGATGCTGCCAGCCGGGTCCTCCCCGAGGAGGGTGCGCCATGCCGCGTTGAGGTACACGAGGCACCCGTCGGCGTCCGTCTCGAACACCACGTCAGCGAGGAGTTCGAGCCGACGACGGATGCGGTTCTCCGACTCGACGAGGGCCTCGACGAGTCGGTTCGTGGCCTCCACGTGGAGATCCGTTGCGAGGGAGCCGGCGTCCGGCGCCCCATTCGCCGCGGAGTCCACGGTTATGCGGCGACGGCGGCCATCTCGGCGAGCAACTCGTGGCTCGTCGCCGCTCGACCGTAGAGCGGGAACACCGACTCGCAGAAGAAGGCATGCTCGGTGTCGGTGCGGGCACTCGAGCAGTCGGAGATGACGGTCACGTTGTAGCCGCGCTCGTACGCGGCACGGCCGGTGGAGTCGATGCACAGCGAGGTGACCATGCCGCAGACGAGGACGTCCTTGATGCCGCGGTCGCGCAGCACATCCTCGAGGCGGGTGTTGGAGAAGGCGTTGAAGCCCACCTTGCCGCTCACGTACATGATGCGGTCGCCGAACTCGTCGAACTCGGGGATGTTGTCGGCGCCCTTGGTGCCCTCGGCGAACGCGCCCGTCTCCTTCATGGTGTTGAGGATGCCGACGGGGCTCGCCATGGCGCGGTAGTCGGGCGCCAGCACGATGGGCGTGGAGATGATGGTGAGCGGCGTCGGTGCGGCGGTGCGGATGAAGTTGAGCGTGTTCTGCAGCACCTCATCCACGCGTGACTGCGGCTCGACGACGCCGCGGAGGATGCCGTCCTTGGCGAAGTAGTCATTTTGGTAGCCGACGAGGATGACGGCTGTCGTGGCTGCGTCCATGCAGAGACCCCCAACTGTCCCAGCGGCACACGAAGCGGTTCGGCGCCGATGCGCGCATCATCACATAGGCGGGACCAAATGCCTAGGCGAGGGGTCGGTTTGGCGCCAGCCGCCCGCCCGGCCGGGACGACCGGCACAGCAGCACCCGCACAACAGCTGTCGGTGACGCGCCAAGACTGACCCCGGGACGACCGGCACAGCAGCACCCGCCGCGGACAGCACCGGCCCGCACAGCAGCGGCACATCTGACACGGCGCTGTTTCGGCGCTTCACTCCTCGACGAGCCCGCGACACGCCGTGTCGCGAGGCTCGTCGAGGAGTGAAGCGGAACAGGGTTGACGCGTCACGCTAACGACGCGCTTCAACACGAGCGGGCTTCAACACGAGCGGGTGCAGCCGCCGGGCCGGCGCAGTGGCCCGTGGGACGGAGGCAGGGCGCCGCGAGGGCGGGATCGCCCGGTGGCGATCCGGCTAGGGTCGGCACCCGCATCTGACGATCAGGGCGGCGGCGATGGAGGTGGGGTGCTTGCGGCTCCTGTATGTGCCGTTCGACCAGCTGCACCGTGACCATGGCGTGCTCCGCGGCAGCGATCCGCAGGCGGACATCGTGGTCTTCGTCGAAAGTGCGCGCATGATGCGGGCGCATCGCTGGCACCGCCAGCGCGTGTGGTTCCTACTCTCGGCAGCGCGGCACTTCGCGCAGGAGCTTGAAGCCGCCGGATACCGCGTCGAGTACGAGCGCGCGGCCACCACCGTGGACGGCCTCGCTGCCGTGCGGGCACGGCACTCGGGTGCCGAGGTATGGGCGGCCGAGCCCTCGTCCTACCGACTCGGGCAGGCCATGCGCGACGCGGGCGTGCGTCTGCAGGCGAACGACTTCTTCCTCACCAGTCGCGACCAGTTCGCCGCCTGGGCCGACGGCCAACGGCAGCTGCTCATGGAGACCTTCTACCGGGCGCAGCGCCGTCGGCTCGGCATCCTCATGGACGGCGACGGCCCCGTCGGTGGGCGCTGGAACTTCGACGCGGAGAACCGCCGCGTCCCGCCGAAGGGCTACACCTACCCGCCGTACCTGCGGCACGAGCCCGATGCCATCGACGCGCAGGTGCTCGCGGACATCGCCGGCCTCGACCTCTGGGGGGCCGAACCGGACGGTACCTGGGGCACCACACGGACGGCGGCACGACGCCAGCTGGAGCACTTCCTCGAGTACCACTTCGTGCGGTTCGGACCCTACGAGGACGCCATGCCCGCCGACGAGTGGGCTGTGCACCACGCACTGCTGAGCCCGTACCTGAACGTCGGGCTGCTGCATCCGAGCGAGGTGGTCGATGCGGCACTCGCGCGCTTCGCGCGCGGGGACGTCCCCATCGAGTCATGCGAGGGCTTCATCCGTCAGATCATCGGCTGGCGTGAGTACGTCAACGGCTTGTACTGGCACTTCGGCGAGCACTACCGCGAGCACAACGAACTGGCGGCGGGGCGTCCACTACTGCCCCTGTTCGACGACCCTGCCGCGACGCGGATGCGCTGCGTCGCCAGCATCGTCGGCGATGTACAGGCGCGGGCCTGGGTGCACCACATCCCGCGGCTCATGGTGCTGAGCAACCTCGCGCTGCTCGCGGGCGTCGATCCGCAGGCCTTCCTGCAATGGATGCGGGAGCGCTTCATCGATGCCGCTGACTGGGTGATGGTGCCGAACGTCATCGGCATGGGGGTGCATGCCGACGGTGGGCGCATGATGACGAAGCCATACGCCGCCGGCGGCGCGTACATCTCGCGCATGGGCACCTACTGCGGGAACTGCGTCTACGACCCCAAGCAGCGCACGGGCGATCGTGCCTGCCCGTTCACCACGCTCTACTGGGACTTCCTCGATCGGCATCGCGACGAGTTCGCCCGAAACCATCGCATGGCCCAGCAGGTGCGCGGACTCGACCGTCTCGCCGACCTTGATGCCGTGCGCGCCCGAGCCCACGAGGTGCTCGAGGGGCTCAGCGCCGGCACCCTCTGAGTCCCGCCCCACACAGCACACGCACAGCTGACACAGCACGCTCATTCGGCGCTTCACTCCTCGACGAGCCCGCGACACGCTGTGTCGCGAGGCTCGTCGAGGAGTGAAGCGGAACAGGGTTGACGCGTCACGCACACGACGCCCTTCACACGAGCGCACGCAGCGGCGAGGATGCGCAGAGGATGCGCATCGGGAGGCGAGATGTCGAGAGTCGAACAACTGCGCTCACGTCTGCGGCTGCCGGTCATCGTGGCACCGATGTTCCTCGTCTCAGGCCCCGAGCTCGTCATCGCGTCCTGTGCCGCTGGTCTCGTCGGCAGCTTCCCCGCTGCGAACGCCCGCACCATCGACGTCCTCGACGATTGGATGCGGCGCATTACCCGTGCCGTGGGCGACGCACCATGGGCACTCAACCTCGTCGTCCATCCGACATACAACCCGCTGTTCCCGGAGCAAATGGACCTGCTGGACGACCATCGTCCGCCCATCGTGATCACGAGCCTCGGCCAGCCCGGCGACGTGGTGCAACGAGTACACGCCTACGGCGGTCTTGTGTTCCACGACGTCACGACCCTCCGCCATGCGGAGAAGGCGATCGAGGCCGGAGTCGACGGGCTGATCCTCGTCACTGCGGGCGCGGGCGGTCATTGTGGCGACCTGCATCCATTCGTCTTCGTCCCGCAGATCCGCCAGCATTGGGATGGTGCAGTGCTGCTCGCGGGTGCCATCGGTGACGGTGCAGCGATCCTGGCGTCCGAGGCGCTCGGCGCTGACTTCGCCTACATGGGCACGCGCTTCGCTGCGACACAGGAGTCCAGTGCAGCCGACGAATACAAGCAACTGCTGCTGGGGCAAGGCGCCGCGGACATCGTCGTGACGGATCGGATCTCGGGTGTGCAGGCGGCGTTCATGCGTGGTTCGCTGACGCGTGTCGGGCTCGATCCCGACAACCTGCCGCCGCTTCGTGGGCCGCGCCGGCCCGACCTTCCCGACCATGTGAAGCCGTGGCGAGACGCATGGAGCGCGGGTCAGGTCGTCGGCCTCATCGACGACATCCCAACGGTCGCCGGCCTCGTCGATCGCCTGGAGCACGAGTACCAGCACGCACGCGACGCTCTGTGCCGAGACGCTGGTACACCCCAGCGGTGAGCGCTGCCCGCCGCATCACCCCGACGGGCCCGCGGGCACGCCGAGAACCGCGGCCCCTATGCTCGACAGCATGGACCCAGTGCTGCACGACCCGATCCTTGACCGCCTCTTCCGCCACCTGGGGTGGTCGGACGCACGCGTGCTGCAGGCGCTGGCGAACCTCACCGATGAGCAACTGACCTACACCGCCGCTGGCAGTGAATGGACGGTCGCCGCCATCGCCAAGCACCTGGTGCACGCCGCGGGTCTGTACGCGAGCAGGCTTGACGGTGGCACTGCGCCCGTCGTGTCCCCGGCTCCTGTCACGGGGGCCGAGATGGCCGCGTTGGCCCAGCAGTGTGCCGATTTCGATGCGCGACTGCTCGTGGAGGCCGGCAAGCCGGAGGCGATCGTGGAGTACGTGCGCGAGGGCAAGCAGGTGCGCCGCGCGCGATCGGCATTGCTCGCGCAGGCCTTGCTGCATGCGAGCGAACATCGCGCCCAGATCGCCAGTGCCCTCGATGCACATGGTGTGCGCGCCATCGACCTCGACGCGCTCAGCCCGTGGCAGTTCGGTATCGACGAGGGTCTGGACGCATAACGCCACCACCCGGCGTCCCCAGGCCCGGACCGATTGCGCTGGTCCATCTGCCCAGCGGCGTGCAGTCAGGCGACGCAATGTGCAGGTTCAGCGACGGCAGTTCGCCTTTGGCGGCACCGCGGCCGGACGCACGTAGAACCCAGTAGGTCCGTCGCGCGAGGCTCATGTGGGCACGATGCGAACCGTCGCGTCCCGACGGCGGCACCCACCCTGTGCTGCCGTCTTCGACCAGGCATCGAGGAGGGCTCGCACGTGACACGCGCATGGGCATTCGACACCAATCAGATCCACGCCGGTCAGGAGCCGGACGCCACCTTCGGCTCCATCACGCTCCCCCTGTACCAGACGAACGCCTACCAGTTCCGTGACACCGAGCAGGCCGCAGAGATGTTCGCCCTGCACGAGTTCGGGCACTCGTACACGCGCATCAGCAATCCCACGCAGGAGGCGGTCGAGGCCCGCCTTGCCGTCCTCGAGGGCGGGACAGGTGCGCTGCTCGTCGCATCCGGCATGGCGGCCACGGCGATGGCGATCATGAATGTCGCTGGCGCCGGGGACCATGTGGTGGCGAGCCGCAACATCTACGGCGGCATCCACAACCTGCTGCGCTTCACCTTGCCCCGCTTCGGCGTGGAGACCACCTTCGTCGATGACGCTGACGATCTCGACGCTTGGAAGGCGGCAATCCGCCCCAACACCAAGGTGATGTTCGGCGAGGGTGTCTCCAACCCGCTCGGCGTGTGCCTCGACATCGAAGGCATCGCCAACATCGCGCACGACGCTGGCCTGCCCTGGATCGTCGACAACACCATCGCCACGCCCTACGTGACCCGACCGTTCGAGTACGGCGCCGACATCGTCACGCACTCCGTCTCGAAGTACCTCTCCGGCCATGGCACGGTGATCGCCGGCGCGATCGTCGACGGCGGCAGCTTCGACTTCGCCCAGCAGCCACAGCGCTTCCCCGGCTTCACCGAACCGGATGCCAGCTACGCGGGCATCGTGTATGCCGATGCATTCGGAGCGGGCTCCCCCACCGGCAACATCGCGTTCGTCGTGAAGGCGCGCGTGCAGTTGCTCCGTGACTTCGGCGCCTCCGTCTCCCCCTTCACCGCCTGGCTCATCGCACAGGGCTTGGAGACCCTCGCCCCTCGCATGCGCATGCACCTCGCGAACGCCCAGGCCGTGGCCGAGTGGCTCGAGCAGCATCCGCAGGTGTCGTCCGTCTCCTTCAGCGGCCTGCCCAGCTCGCGTTGGCACGCCAACCAGCAGAAGTACGCACCGAAGGGCGCGGGATCGCTCATGTCCTTCGAGATCAAGGGTGGGCTTGACGCGGGCCGTCGCTTCGTCGAGGGCCTGCAGATGTTCAAGCACGTCACGAACATCGGTGACGTCCGATCGCTCGTCACGCATCCCGCCTCCACCACACACATGCAGTTGGGAGCGGAAGGTAGACGCGCGGCGGGCATCACCGACGGCACCATCCGGCTCAGCATCGGCATCGAGGACCTCGCCGACATCATCGCCGACCTTGAGCAAGGCTTCGCAGCAGCGCGAGCGGGCGCGTAAGCGACGCGCGAGGACTCGCATCGCACGCTCACGCCTGTGCGCTCCCCAACTGCGATGCGTTACCCCACCGGCGCTTCACTCCGTGACGAGCCCGCAACACGCCGTGTTGCAGGGCTCGTCACGGAGTGAAGCGCCGAAAGAGGGGCGCCCGTCCAGTTCCATCCATGTCCCATCCAGACGAATGACGGATGGGAATGCGGTGTTCAGCCAGGCCCTGCTCACCGCGGCAGGAACCGCTGCTCCTCCGGTATCGGCCACACCTCGCGGTTGGGGTGGACCATGACCTTGTCGTCGGGCCGTCCGCCGCGCCAGCGATGGGCGTTCCATTCCTGCTCCCGACGGCATGGAGCGCAGATCAGGACGGCGTGCATGTCGATGTACCGGC
>JAKALQ010000046.1:0-2323 GCA_021824095.1 Actinomycetes bacterium | reverse complement strand
CGGCCCTCCCCCAGAGGTCCGAGACAGCGTGGACAGGTGGGGGTGCTGCTCATGCGTCGGGACCGCCCTCACTGGGATTCAGGGCGATGTGCTCCAGCAGGAGGTCGATGTCGTCCCAGGTGCCCTCCCAGTAGGGCTCGGTGAGCATCCGAATCGCGTCATAGAGCCGTCGGCCGTCTGCTGAGTCGGGGCTGGCGATGACGTGTGCCATGAGCATGGTGGCGGCGTTCCTTTCCGCGAGCAGTGCAAGCACCTGGTCAGTGTCTACGCGACTTACGTCAACCCAGACGTGCTCGCCCAAGATGTCAGTTGCCGCCTGCTGCCGCCGCTGCAGAGGGCTGCAACCGGGAAGTCCGAGATGGAAGCGCAGGAAGGACTGCACCCAGTCCTGACCGTTGATCTGATCTGTGACCGTCTCCTCCAGGCTGCGATCACGCCACCAGAATCCCCTGCTTGGCTCCAGATCACCGGTCCACTGCATGCAGTACACGCGAGACGACTGTGTGCTGATCTCCATGGTGCCGGCCAGCAGCATGGGGCCACCCGGTTCGCGCGCCCATTCGTAGGAGAGCACCGGTCGAGCGAACGGGATGGGCTGCTCGCCCGGCTCGACGCTGATGACCGCTGCTCGCTGACCATCCACCAAGATCGCACCGGGGTGCCCGTTGAGCCGGATCCGTCGGCGCACGATGTGGGCATCCGCGGCCCACACACCGTCCCAGGCTTCATCGTCGAGATCTGAGCCGCTCGCATCCCCAAGATGCTCCAACGCCTCCTCAGGGAGGCTCTGGAAGACGGCTTCCCACGCCTCGTCGCCAAGATCCTCCAGATCCGGCTTGTCGACGCGGAGTGCACCCAGAAACTGCTCCGTGTCGATGCCATCCCACTCCAGGATCGTGATCCCAGTACCCACCTTGAGGATGTCAGGAAAGGCCACGATCGCATCCCACAGATCGCCGGTCACCCGCGGCGACTTCCAGCCATCTCCCACGTTACGGGCCGCAAGAACCCTGCCCCCGGCCAAGGAGAACCGATACTCAGTCACCTGCCCATCTCGGGACAAATGCCAATGACGGATGAACGCTGCGGTATCCACGGTGACCTCACCTGCATGTTTCCCCACCGCCTTGGTGAGGCAGATCCCCTCTCGGGAAGCACCGATGCCCAGGGAAAGGCCGGTTGCTGAGCGGCACGAAGCCGCGCTCTTGATCTGAGCACAGGGTACCGCACTGCCGAGATGGGCTCAATGGCGATCGAAGTCCAACCGAGCGCTATGTCACCCCCAAGTCGTAGCCTGATGGTGAGGGGGATCCACTATGGGCTGGTACGTCAGACGATCGATGAAGATCGCACCGGGGGTACGCATCAACTTCTCGAACCGCGGCATGGGGGTGTCAGTCGGTACGCGAGGTGTGCACATCTCCTCATCTGCCACCGGACGGCGCACATTCTCAGCAGGCATCCCGGGTACGGGGATCAGATACCGACAGACGCTGTACACAAAGCCACGCAAGCGGGCAACACCTCCTCCGCCCATGCATCAGTCTCAACCCACGACACCTGAGGTGACGAACCTTCCCCCCGGCGTGAAGACGACGACGCTGTGGCGCTCCTGCTGGTGGGTCATGGTGTGGCTCTTCGGTCTTGGAGGATTGGGCAACACGTTGTCCCCATCACCCGGCCAGCCATGGTGGGCGGGTCCAGCAGCGATCGCTGGCGCGACCTTCGTTGGCAAGTGGCTGCATGCCACGCGGCATGCACACCGGATCCAGCGCGAGACATGACCCCATCTGTTGTTCAGCAATACGGACAATCTTGGGGAAGTCGTCAGGACGATCGATTGCGGCTCGCCAGATATGGCTATCGTCGTGGACCATTGAGGGGTGTCGCGAAGGTTGTACGCGCTGCGCGCTCAACCCTCCTCGTTCGCTCGGCAACGAACGCGAGCGTTCGCGGTACTCGCTCGCTCGTAGGGTGGGTCGGGCTCGAACCGACGACGACCGGATTATGAGTCCGGCCTCCCGGCGCCACCCTGTCACGCTGTAACGCGGAAACCTGTTGCACGACAACATGTTTCACACCGTACGCCGATTTCCTGACCGAAATTGAATCCCCCAGAGCTGGGGGAAAACTGGGGGAAAACTGAAGTGGCCAAAATCGCGCCCGCGGAGCCTCAAATCCCCTCAGGACATGGTCAAAGGATCCGAGAGAGCCACCCCCTGGCGTCACGACCCCAGCGGGTCCGCCGCACAGTTGGGCGCACGCCCCAGCAACATCTCCGGAGCCTCCCACGGAAGGCGGCTCGGCTCAGCGCGACTACTAC
>JAKALQ010000134.1 GCA_021824095.1 Actinomycetes bacterium | reverse complement strand
GCGGCTGGGTGGCGGGCAGCGGAGGGTCGAGCCCGAGCCCGAGCCCGAACCGTCCACGCGTCCCAAGCGGGGCAACGGGGCGGCGAAGAAGAACGGGGGCGACCTGGGGTTCGAGGCCGTGCTGTGGCTGGCGGCGGTGAACCGCGCGGTGACGACGCTGGAGGTGATCGAAGAGCTGATCAAGATCGCCAAGGCGGTGGAAGCGGACAAGCAGCGTGGCGTGTCGCTCGGGCTGAGCCCGGCGGAGGTCGCGTTCTACGATGCGCTGGCGGACAACAAGAGCGCGGTGGAGCTGATGGGCGAGCCGGTGCTGACGCAACTGGCCCAGGAGCTGGCGAGGATGATCCGTCAGAACGCGACGATCGACTGGAACCTCCGGGAGACGGTGCGGGCGAGGATGCGGTCGATGGTCAAGAGGCTGCTGCGCAAGTACAAATACCCGCTGTTCCGTCCCGCAGTCTGAGCGCCTTATCTGAGGCTCGCGTCCCGGAATGCTGTAGGGACCTGGTCGACGGGGGGCCGGGGCGTGCCGTACGGCAGCGCGGGATGAGACGGCGTGTCACCCGAGAAGTTGGAAGACGCGGGGGAGGTGGGGTCCAACCGAGTTTCCACACAAGGAGACCCCATGAGCCTGGAGAGACTCCCTCCCCCGCGGCCGGCACAGTGCCTCATCGGCGTTCGCTCGTCCAGATGCAAAGGCGGCACGATCGTCGCCGAAGACGTATGGACCGTCGACGAGCACCGCAGGCGCATGTGCGACCCCGATGGGTATCGGCCTTGCTTCTGCCCGCGCTGCGAGCACCCGAGGCTTCACGTGCATGACTACGTCGAGCGCAAGCCCGTGGGGCTGGCGACGGTCGTGGTGCTGACGCTGGTGCGCTACGTGTGCACGGCGTGCGGCGCGGTGTGGCGGGTGCTGCCTGCGTTCCTGCCGCGACACCTTTGGTGGACGTGGCGTCGCGTCGAGGCGGCGACCGCGCCCGAGCCCGCAGAGACGCAAGACGAGGCGGACGACGCGCAGGTACGCCCCGTGCCCCCGACGACGCGCAGGCGGTGGCTCGATCGGCTCGGCGCCTCGGCACGGCAGTTGGTCGTGCTGCTTGCAAGCCGCGGCGTGAGGGCCGTATCCGCCGTTGCTGGCGCCGTCGGTCCGCAGGCCACGCGAGCGGGGCTCGTCGAGGCGTATGCCGGGCAGTTCGACGTGCCGCTCGGCCTTCGGCTGGGAGCGGTGGCGGCGCTGGTCCACCGGCTGCAGCGAGGAGTTCGTCTCATGTAGCCGTCGGAAGGTCCCGTGCGCCGGTGGGACGGCGCGGGACGGCGGATCGATCCCACCGCTTGTGGTGCTGGGATTTCCGTAGGTTGCGGGCGTGGACGACGAAAGACGGCAAGCCATCGCCCTGTGGAAGTTGGGAGTTCTGGGACCGCTGATCAGCGCGCGGCTCGAGCACGGCGACGTCAGCGCCTACGTGCGTGACGCGGCGACCCGACTTCACCGCATGCCCGACGGTCGCGAGGTGCGGCTCAGCGAGCACGCGATCGAGGCATGGCTGTATGCGTATCGGCACGGGGGGCTGGCAGCGCTGATGCCCAAGGGCCGCGACGACAGGGGCAAGAGTCGCGCAGTGCCCAAAGACGTGGCGGCCCTGCTGATACGCGCCAAGGCCGAGAAGCCTCGGCGCTCGGTCAACAGGCTCATCAAGCTGATGGTGCGGGCCAAGGTCGTGCGGCCCGGGCAACTGAGCCGCTCCTCGGTGCATCGCATTCTGCAGGCCGCGGGCGTCTCTTGGCGCCCCGCGCGCGGAGTCGTGCAGGAACGCCGTTCGTTCATCACGGAGTTCGCAGGGGACTTGTGCGTCGGCGATTCGATGCACGGACCGCTCGCCGTCGGACCGGCAGGAAAGCTCGGCAAGAGCTACCTGCTCACCCAGCTGGACTGCGCCACCCGCTACGCCATGCACTCGTACTTCGCGGCCCACGAGGGAGCCGTGGACCAGGAGTACGGGCTGAAGCAGGCCGTGCTGCGCTACGGGCCGCCGCGCGCCTATTACGTCGATCGCGGCCCGGCCTACATCGCAGATTCCCTGCGATGGACCTGCGGAGAGCTCGGCTCGCACTTGCTGCACACCGAGTCCGGAGATTGTCAGGCCAAGGGCGTCATCGAGCGGTGGCACAGGACCGTCCGCGAGGAGCTGCTCGACGAGCTGCCAGAGGCGCCGCTGACGCTCGGCGAGCTCAACAGCAAGCTGTGGGCCTGGCTCGGTGCCGAATACCACGCTCGCAAACACGACACCACGGGCCGCAAGCCTCATGAGCACTTCCTCGAGCAGGCCGACCACCTGCGTGCCCTGCAGCCCGGCAAAAATCTCGACGAGGTGTTCTTGCATCGCGTCAGCCGCAAGGTGCGAGGCGACGGCACCGTGCGTTTCGGCGGCGGCATGCTCGAAGTCCGCCCCGAGCTCGTCGGCAAGAAAGTGCAGCTGCGCTTCGACCCCGCCGACCCGGACGCTCGCCCCAAGGTCTTCGTGCACGACCAGTTCTTCTGCGACACCGTCCCGCTCGACCGACTCGCCAACAACGGGCGAGCGCGCCGGCGCATCCACCTGCCAGTTCCCACGCTCGAGCCCACCGGACTCGACCCCTTGGGCCTCATCGAGGCCGAGCACTACCACCGTGGGCGGCCCGTGCCGCCCGTCGCCGACCACGCTACCCACGAGGAGGATGAATGAAAGCGAAACGGCAATTCGGACTGCATGCGTATCCGTTCCCCAAGGACGCCAAGGGCAAGACCTTCTTCGACAAGACACCGTCCTACGGCCGCCTTCAGCGCGCCTTCGCACATCTGGTCGAGGAGCCGGGTCTGGGCGTGCTGACCTGCGATGCGGGCGTCGGCAAGACTGCTGGCATTCGCAACGAGTGCAGCAAACTTCCGCAGCCCGACTACCA
>JAKALQ010000045.1 GCA_021824095.1 Actinomycetes bacterium | reverse complement strand
GCATGTGTCCACGGGCACGTTCCCTGGATCGTGGGAGTTCCACATCGTCGACGAGTTCCCGGCCGGTGCGCCGTCCGGTGCGCTGGGCTACCACGACCTCGTCGGCGACAAGGTCGTCGCGTACATCTCCACCGAGCTCACGATGGGCCACAACGCCACCATCGCGCCCCCGTCGCCGTTCGGGACGATCATCCCGGCCATTCCCGCGGTCGGGACGCTGCCGGCGCAACCGGAACAACTGCTCCCGCAATCGTTGGCGGAAGTGTTGACGCACGAGCTCGCCGAAGCCTTGGTGGACCCGTTCGTGAACCGCTACGCCTTCGACGAGGCCGCGCAGCAGATGTGGATGGTCGAGGTCGGCGACCACGCCGACGCCTACCGCTTCAAACTCACGTTCGGGCTGCGGCGCGTGTCCATGATCTGCCAGGACTTCACGCTGCCCTCCTTCTACGACAACGAAGGCGTGGCCCCGTTCTCGCACACCGGGCAGGTCTCCGCGCGCTTCACCGTCGATAAGGGCTGCTACGCCTACAAGATCGCAGCAGGCGCAGCCTCAAGCGTCGGCAACGACAAGTAGCCCAGCTCCACGCACCGCCCTCGACCACACGGTCGGGGGCCTTCCCGTTCCCGAGCAGAAAGCATCCCGACACGTGAGCATCCCGGACCCCGCCGCCGCCGTTGACTGGTACTTCCTCGCCGCCGGCGCCCTCGGCGTCGTCGTCTTCGTCTACAAGGTCGCCAGGCGTGTCGAACGCATGAACGAGTCCTTGGAGACGCTGACCAGTAAGGAGTTCGGCGGCAACTCAGGCGGCATGCGGCAGGCCATCAACGAGATCCAGCAGGACTCGCGCTTCACCCGCGAATCCATGGCGCGCCTCGAGGGCCGCTTCGACCAGCACATCGAGGAGCACCGTCGATGAAGCACTGGGTGCAGGCCAACGAGAAACTCGCGCAACGCATCACGCAGCTCGTGGGCACGATGCACGCGGCGTGGCTCTTCGCGATCCTCGCCAGCATCTCCCTGCCTGCTGCGCTCGCCTCCAAGAACGCGCTCGTCATCGTTGCTTGGATCGCGCAGACCTTCCTGCAGCTCGTCCTCCTGCCCATCATCATGGTCGGGCAAAACGTGACCGCGGCTGCCACTGAGGCCGTTATCCGCGAGACGCACGACATCGTCGCCAACGAGCTCGCGGCCATCCGCAGCCTCGCACACGAGATGCACACGCACCTGGGGGTCGGGGCCAATGACTGACGCGCACCGCCAGACACGCACGCTCCACGAGACCGTCTTCTACGCCGAGCACGACCCGCGCAAGGCGTCAGCCGAGTATGTGCGGACGCACCACCACCTCATCGACGTCCTCGACGAGCCGTGCTGGGTCTGCGGCGTCCGCAAGTCCACGCTCGCAGATCCGAAGCGGAACCCGCACGGAGCGAAAGCCCTCGAGACTCACCACTGGCACCTCGAGTGGGCGCTAGCGAACGGCGTCGACCCGGCGAAGATCCTCGCCGACTTCCCCGACATGGGCGCAGCTGACGAGGCACACCTGCGCGCCTGGCTCGACTCCGAGGGCAACATGCTCGTCCTATGTCTGGACGGTGATGCGCCGATTCTGTTACCCGATGGGCGTTGGCTGCGAATCGCGGAGTTGCAGGCGGGCGACTCAGTTGAGACGCCGGACGGCCCGACAACGATCGCTGCCACCATGTCGCGGGAATACGACGGGGAGCTCGTCGAATTAGTGCCGGGCTGCTGGGCGACGTCAGAGCACCCGGTCTTCACCGCACGCGGTTGGGTCGCAGCCGGAGAACTACTTCCCGACGATCTTGTGCCGCTCATTGAGCGTGATGATGTGGTCCGGATGAGCGTCCTTGAGATGCTCCGCATGCGAGGCGTAGAGCCTCAGATTCTCGAGCCGGTTATCCAGCCTGTCGCCATTGATGTGGTGCACAACTTCTCGACGCGTCAAGTGCCGTCCGAGAGCCTGCTCGATCACCCAGCGATGCTCCTGGATATTGCGCTTGACGCCATCTTCCCAGACCCGAAGTTGCCTGTAACCGCTCGGGGTGATCGCGGAGCTGATCTCAACTTTCGTCCGGGGAATCTCCTGGAGTGCGGCCATCCTGCATTCGTTACTGCAGAAACGCTGGACTCGATTCACGGTGCGGCGGGCGTCCTCGCCGCATACCTCGCAGATGAATCGGCGGGGCAACTTGAGGGTGGCATCGCTGCGTCGCTTGGCATCGCAAACCTGCGAGCAGGTTCGAGTCTTGGATCGCGGATGCAGCAGGAACTGGGCTCCGCAGATGGCACAAATTCGAACCTCACGCGAGTTGCTCTTGAGTGCCACAGATGCCGAGGTCCGATCCGGCAGGCCGACAGGGAGCGCGTCGACTCCATTGCGAATATCGGCGCGGATCGTCGGCAGTTGCTTGCGGCATTCATCGGAGCATGTCCGGATGCGATTCTGCGCGGACGGGATCACGAGGAAGTGACCCCCGCAGACCTCGCAAATCTGCTCGACCCGATCCCATATGCGTCGGCGCCCCGTCACTGGCGTCGTGTAGGAGCGATCCGGAAGCGCCTCGTGCATGGACACAAAGTATACGACATAACACTGTCAAATTCGCATTCCTATCTAGCGGCCGGCGTGCTTGTTCATAACTGCGACGTTCATCATCGCCACGGCCTATACGGCATCCACCTCATCACATACCCGGCGTGGATTGAACAGCGCTACGCGCGCGACGGCTGGGACCTGGCAACAGGCCCCACACAGGAGGCATGACATGGCACACCCGATCCCCGGCGCGGCCATCACGCAGGCATTCGGCGTCATCCGGCCCGACCTGTACCCGATCGCCCCGCATCGCCATGAAGGCGTCGACTTCCGCTGCGCCATTGGCACCCCGGTCCATGCCTGCGCCAACGGCCTCGTCATGGCGATCGGCTCCCCGTGGGGGCCAGCGTTCGGGCATGACTCCCCGCTCATCCGCCACAAGGTCATCGTGAACGGCCAGCCCGTCCTCTACTACGTCATCTACGCCCACATGAGCCACTGTGACGTCGTGCCGGGACAGGTTGTCGTCAAGGGCCAGCCGATAGGCAAGAGCGGCGCGGAAGGGCACGTGACCGGCCCACACCTTCACCTGGAGGCACAACTTGGACGAGCCTGGCGACGCGGCGGAGGCATCAACCCCGTCCACCTCCTCAACGCCTGACGACCAGCCGGTCCTCAACGCCAACGGGCTGCCGCTGGACTACAACCCCAAGCTCGAGCGCCGATCGTGGCCGAAGTTCCTGCGCAACCTGTCAGCCCGCATCGTCTTCTTCTGCCTCGCCGCCGCATGCGTCCCCGTATCGATCGGCGTCGTGTGGTTCACGAACATCCCGCGCTGGCAGGTGCTCATCATGGGCGGCTCCAACGGAGTCGGGCTGCTCGGCGTTGGCATCTTCGCCACCTATGCGCGCAAGGGTGAGTGGACGAAGCACGATCTGAACGTCCAGGTCGCGATGAGCGTCGACGGCCTACTGAGCAACTACACGTTGCAGAACCCCTACCTCTACCAAAAGCCCTAGGAGGCACCCATGATCCAGACCTTGCAGATCAATCCTGCATTCATCCTGCTCGCGGGCCTGCTCGCGATGCTTGGCACCACGGCACTCAAGCGCGAGCACTGGACTTCGACGCAGGCCAAGTTCGCCGCCGGCGTCCTGTCTGCCGTGTCCGGTTTCATCGCCGTGCTCGCGCAGGCCAAGGGGCTGAACGCGGACACGATCGCGGCCGGCGTCGCCGGCTCGTTCGGCGTGAATCAGAGCGCCTATGCGCTTCTCCGCAACACGAAGGCCGGCAAGGCCCTCTACCAGGTGTTCAACCCCGCAGCCAACGCCACCGACGCGAACACGACTGTCGCGGCCGAGGTCGCGGCCACCATGATCACCACCGACGCCACCAAGCCGGAAGCGCCTGCGACCCCGCCGGCGTCGCCCACCGCATGACCTGTCCGGTCGCACGCTTCCTCGAACACTTCACCAATGGTGACCGCGCACAGTTCGAGATCGTCGCGAACGACCGCACCCGCAACCCGCACCTCATCGCCAAGAGTCTCGCTCTGGTGGATAACGCGCCGCCGGTGACAGGGACGGACCTCCTTAAGCATCAGCACGAGACGTGCGACTGCTTCGGGTTCGTCGACTGACCCGCGCACGCCGGCCGTGCGCGCAGAGAAACCGCCCCACCTCCCGCTGACCTCGGGAAGGTGGGGCGGTTTCGTACTGTCTAGGCGAGGTCCTGAAGAATCTTCGCCTTCTGCGCAGCGAACTCGTCCTCGGTGAGGATCCCGGCGTCGCGCAGCTCGGCCAACTTCTTCAATCGATCCAGCGGGTCAACCTTGGGAGCCGCATCGGCAGCGTCCATTGCCTCGAGCTCCGACACCGTCGGCGACCCTGACTGGTTTGGCTTCGCGAACGATCCGCGATAAGGCGCGAACAGCGCGCGCACCTGCGGCTCGCTCATCTTGTCGAACTTCAGCACCATCTGGCTGCCGTCCTTGAAGTCGACGTAGGCGAATGCCTCGCCGGTCTTCTTGCGCGCGGCTAGCGCCAACGGGCCTAGCGCGAGCAGCCGAGTGGCCGTGATCCGCTTCTGCAGGGAGTCGGGGCCACCAGCCTCGACGTCCAGCACCGTGTACCACGGGTCCTTGCGAATCGATTTGAACTTGCTGAGCTCGAGCCCGGCGGACGTCAACTGAAGCGTCACCTCGCGTTCACGTTCCCCGTCATACCAAACCACGTCGTGCATTCCGAACATTGCGGCCCCCTCATGTCGTCTTGCCGCCCGACGATACGCCTTTCAGGTTCGGCCGTGGCCCCTCAGTTGGGAGTTCTTCCGCGCTGTCAGGGGCAAGGCGTACCGTCCGAGCCATGCGCCGCATCCTCGCCACCGCCATCGCCCTCCTCGCCATCGCCGCACCAGCACAGGCCACCACGGTCGGCCTGCCCAACTCGGTCACCACGCCAGGGGCGACCAACCCAGCCGTGAGTCAGGGGAACATTCGCTCGACCATCTGCGTCTCGGGGTTCACGGCGACGATCCGTCCGCCGGCGTCATACACGAACGCGCTCAAGGCCAAGCAGTTGAAGGCGGGCCTCGGTGTCGCCGGCTACACCAAGTCCTCGCAGTACGAGGAGGACCACCTCATCTCGCTCGAGATCGGGGGAGCGCCACGCGATCCGAAGAACCTCTGGCCGGAGCCGCGGTTCGGCACCGCTTCGGCGAGCCGCAAGGACACGCTCGAGAACAAGCTGCACGCCCTGGTCTGCTCCGGCAAGTTGACGCTCATCGCCGCGCAGCACGCCATCGCGACGAATTGGGAGATCGCGTACCGCACGTACATCGGTCCCTTGAGCGTCGGCACCGAGGCGCCTGCGACCGAGCCCACCACGTCGGCCAGCGCGACCTCGACTCCGACGCCCTCGAGCGCCAGCACGAGTTCCTCTCTGGTGACGCCGGGCGCATACTGCTCGAACGCCGGCGAGACCGGCGTCAGCGCCAAGGGCACGACGTACACCTGCAAAATCTCGTCCACCGACGATCGACTGCGCTGGCGCGTGTGAGCTCGGCTAGGCCGCGATCGCGTTGACGGCGGCTGCGAGGTCGTCGTCGAAGATGGCGACATAGCGCGCCGTCGTGTCCGGTGACGTGTGCCCGAGCATCGACTGCACGGCGCGAATGTTGTGCGTCGTGCTGTACGCCTGCGTCGCGAAGCGGTGCCGCAGACTGTGCGCCGTGTAGGGCTTTGGCAGCACTCGTTTCAGTCGTTGCGCGATGTACTCGGTGCACACCGGTTTGCCGGGGCGCGTCGGCGAGGGGAACACCCAACCGTTCACGTCGACGAGCTCAGCGGCCAGTAGCGGATGGATGGGAATGCGGCGCGTGCGACCGCCCTTGCCCTTGAGGATGATGCCGTTGGGCGAGATGTTCGACTCGTGCAGGTTGGCGATCTCCGAGATGCGTAGGCCCGCATACGCGCCGAGCATGAGCATGCGCCGGGTGTCCGGGTCGGCGAGGGACAGGGCGCGACGTAGCGCCACCTCATCGATTGGCTTGGGCACGCCCGCCGGGACGCGAAAGGTGGGGATGTCGAGGACTGGGTTCGTCGTCACGTGCCCGCGTCGCACGGCCCAGCCGTAGAACGAGCGCAGCGTGGCTTGCATGCCGTGCAGCGTCTCTGCCGAGTAGTCGCTGCGCTCGCGGAAGACGGCGAGCAGCTCGTCCTCGGTGGCCGTCGCGAGATCGAGCCGCGAGGAGAACTGCCGGAGATGGCAGGCGCGGGCCTTGAGCGTCTTCGGAGCCCTGCCCAGCCCTTCCAGGTAGGTGAGCCAGTCGCGCGTGAGAGTGTCATTCGTCATATGTGCCCCTGGGGAAGATGGGTGGTCGCCCCGTGCGACCCAACGCAGGATTGCGTGTCATCGGCGCGAGACCACGGACGCCGCTACGCGACCAATCGAAGGTTGACGTGATCTTTACATTCATCCAGAGACCGGAGGGTCTCCAAATTGGAGCCGCCATCGCTGGGTTCCGTGAGCCCGAGCAACCAGGCCGCGCTGATGCCGGTGACCTGCTCGATGCGGCGCGCGACCTCGATCAGATTGCGGGGCTTGGCGTTTCCCGCTTCCCACTGCGCGTACGCGGGTTCCTTGGCGTGGATGCGCTCGGCGAACTGGGCCTGGGTGAGGCTCATCTCGATACGAGCCTTGCGAATGCGATCGGCGAATGTCCACGAAGGGACTCGCCCTGTGACGGTGGTCATAATGCTCATGGGGAAACTGTAGGGATACATAGCCTTCCCGTACATACCCCACGACACGCCGAAATTGGTCCTTGCAATCTGGAATTAAGGACCCTTAAATACACCCATGCAATCCACGCCTCCGCAGGTTCAACCCCCAACACTCAGGCTTTCACAGGCCGCCAAGCGCATCGGCATTCACCCCGACACGCTGCGCCAGTGGGCCGACAAGGGCCAGGTCGCATGCGTGCGACTGCCCTCCGGTGAGCGCCGCTTCCGCGTCGCCGACATTGAGGCCCTGATCGGCCACGCAGCATGACCTGAGTTTCCCGCGGCCGCCATCCCCCGCTCGGCCAACGGAATCGCCCTCCCGGTCGCTCAACTTCCTACGGCGAAGCGACCGGGAGGGCCCACACCCATCAAGGACTAGTTGAAGGGCAACCCCATGTTCTCATGGCTCCTCGCGTTCGCGGCAATCCTCGCCGCCCTCGCCATCGGCGACGCGCTACTGCAGCTCCGCCTCCTCTGGCGCACGCGCCACGCACGCCGCGCCGCCAGGCGCATCCTGCAGGCCCGCTACGCCGGCACCGAGGCGGGCGAGACGCGATGACCATCACAGCCCTCGCGCACATCGGCCTCTTCATGGTGGTCGCCCTGAGTCTCGAATTCACGTTCCACCCCATGACCCCCCGCACCCAATCCGGGCGTGCGCGAGGCGACGGGCGTCCAGCCGCGGCAGGGGAAGGCCAACGCTGGACGCACCCCGTCTTCGACCTGGAAGTGACGCGATGAGTACCACCTGCCGCCACGCCCTCGACTCGCTCAGCGTGCACCTATTAACCGCCGACAACGAACTGCACCTCTACTGCGCGGCCTGCAACACGACCTTCGTGCTCACCATGCCGTGCTACTGGTCCGCGAGCGTCCATTCGCTGAAGAACCTTCGCACCTCGCTGCCGACACAGCCGATCGACAAGGCGCACACCGTTGTCCAGGTGACGCAATGACCACCATCACCTGCACCGAATGCCACGAGCCTTTCGCGCTTGGCGTGCCCGGCTGGGTCACCGTCACCGAGGACGGCCACAACCGCGCCTTCTGCTCCAACACCTGCCTGCTCGCGTGGGCCACGGAACGCGAGCGCCTCGCATGAGCAGCGTCTACACCTTCCACGTCGACATGACCGTCCAGGTCCTCGCTGAGACCGAGGAGCAGGCACGCGGCCTACTCGATCAGCAGGGCGGCTACCTGAGCGAACGCAACGTCGAGCTCCTGCACACCACCGAGATCGCCGGGTGAATGGCATGAATCTCGTGACTTCGCACGCCGCGTCAACCGGCGCCCTTCCGCTCTCGTCGAAGGACGACACCATGCGTCACGCCTTTCTGGCGCGTCGTCCTGCCCGGTGTGCGATCGCTGCCGTCGCCCTCGTCCTCGCGCTTCCCCCGGTGCGTTTGGGCGAGGCGACGGCCAGCAGTGACGCCGCCCAATTCATAGGTTCGGGCGGCAACCTTGCAAAGCCGGCCGACAAGTCACTCGCGGCTATGAATCCGCGCAGCTATGCCCGGCGCGCCACCCGGTCGGCCGTCGAGTTCGGCTGCCTCGTGCGCCTCTGGACTCGCGAGAGCAACTGGAACCCGCGCTCACGGAACCACACGCCCGTCTGGCAAGGCGGCGTCCCGAAGCACGCGTTCGGCATCGCGCAGCTCGTGGGGGAGAAGGCCACGGACGCGCGCACCCAGATCGACCACGGCCTGGCCTACATCCGAGACCGCTATCCGCTGGGCGCATGTCAGGCGCTCTCCTTCTCTGATCGGCACGGGTACTACTGATGAAGACATGCAGCAAATGCGGGCGCGAACTTCCGCTCGAAGCTTTCTGGAACAACATCCGCACCCGTGATGGCAAGCAAGCGGCGTGCAAGCGGTGCCACGGCAAGGGCGTAAGGGACTACCAGGAGCGCATTGGCATTCGTTGGCGCAACCTGCTCGTGCGCTACCGCATGACGCGCGAGCAATATGAGGCGATGCTCGCTCGCCAGGGCGGTCGTTGTCTCATCTGTGGAACCGACCAAGGGCGCGCGAGCAACGCGCATCTGTTTGACGTCGATCATGATCACTCCTGCTGTGCAGGCATCGTCACCTGCGGCAATTGCATCCGCGGTCTCCTGTGCGCTCGGTGCAACGTGATCGTGGCCCGTGTCGAATCCGATCCCCCGCTCTATGCGGCGATGCTGCGCTATTTGGCGGTCAAGCCATGAAGCGCACCTTCATCGGCGGCATCGTCATCTACGCGCTTATGTGGGTCGCCATCGGCACCGCCTACGCCCTGGCGTGGATGACGGACTGGCGGGACGAGCGGTGAGCACACCATTCGACGCCGCGCAGCTCTCGTTCTTCGACGATCCGCTCGCCATCCAGTTTCGCGAGTTCCACCACGCCAACCCGCATGTCTACGCGCGGCTGGTTGAGCTGGCTCGCGAATGGAAGCGCGCAGGCAACGACAAGTGCAGCATCGACATGCTGTTCCACTTGCTGCGCTGGCAGTACGGCATCCGTACATCCGGTGAGCAGTTCGTCCTGAACAACTCGTTCAGCGCCCACTACGCCCGCCTCATCATGTCGAACGAGGCCGACCTTGACGGCCTGTTCATCACGCGCGTCTCTCGCGCCGACGCCGCCTGAATTTCCAACTCACACCACCACACCAACAGATCGAGGAGAAATGACGCTCAAGTTCAGCGAGAAGGCCCACAGGTATTGGCTCGACGGCAAACCCATCACCGGCGTCACGACGCTGCTGTCGAAGGGCCTGCCCAAGGAGGCTTTGCCGAAGTGGGCCGCCAAAGTCGTCGCCGAGTACGTCGCCGACAACGAGGACGGCGTGGCGCAGCTGCGCCTCATGGGCCGCGAGCCCCTCGTGAGCGCCCTCAAGGGCGTCCCGTGGGAGACCCGCGACCAAGCCGCCATCCGCGGCACCGAAGTGCACGCCCTGGCCGAGCGCGTCGTCCACGGAGACGCCGTCGAAGTGCCGCCGCACCTCGAAGGCCACGTGCGCGGCTACGTCGACTGGCTCGACACCTTCGACGCGCAGCCGGTCCTCACCGAATGCTCGGTGGCGAACGCGACCCTCTGGTACGCCGGCCGCTTCGACCTCGTCGCGGACATCCTGGGCACGCGCTGGCTGCTCGACGTGAAGACGAGCCGCGACATCTACGGCGAGACCGCCCTGCAGACCGACGCCTACCGCAACGCCGAGTTCTACGTCACCGACGACGACCCGGACACGCACCTGCCCATGCCGGAAGGCATCGAGCGCATCGGCGCGCTGCATGTCACTGACATCGGCACCACGCTCTACCCCTTCGACTCGTCGGGCGAGCCGTTCCGCATCTTCAAGCATGTCGCCTTCGTGGCCAAGAGCCGCGACGCCATCGACAAGTTCAAGCACGACGCCATCTACAGCCCCTTGGAAGCAGCATGACCAACACCGACATCGTCCGCCGCGACACCGACTCATGGGTCGAGCTCCTCGGCCCCGTCGGCACCCTTGCCGGCAACATCGCCGACACCGAGTTCGTCCCCAAGTCCCTGCGCGGCAAGACCGCCGCCGTGGCCGCCTGCATCCTCACCGGCCGTGAGCTCGGCATCGGCCCCATGGAGAGCCTGCAGAAGATCTACGTCGTCGAGGGCCGCCCGTCCATGAGTTCCGAGCTCATGCGCTCGCTCATCCAGCGCGACGGCCACGAGTTGGCGTTCCGCATCTCCACGAACGACAAGTGCACGCTCGCCGGCCGCCGTCGCGGCTCGCAGGAGTGGACCGAAGTGACCTGGACGATGGCCGACGCGCAGCGCATCGGCGTCGCGAACAAGGACACGTGGAAGAAGTACCCGCGCACCATGCTCGCCAACCGCGCCACCTCGGAACTGGCGCGCCTCATGTTCGCCGACGTGCTCTCCGGCATCTCGTACACGCCGGAGGAGATCGAGGACGAGCTCGCGTCGCAGCCGATCACGGTCACGCGCGATGAGAAGCCGAAGAAGATCCAGCGCGCTCGCGTGCAGCAGCCAGCCGCCGTAGAACCGTCGTTCGACACCGTGAGCAGCGACGTCGACGTCGTTGCCGTGGACGGGGAGACCGGCGAGATCATCGAGGAAGGCGTCGTCGTGGACGAGCCGATGACGAAGACGCAGGAGGCCGCGCTCCTGGCCGCCTTCAACGCCGCCGGTTTCCGTGACAAGGACGCCCGCCTGGGCGCCTGCATCGACATCATCGGACGAACCATCGAGCACGCCAAGGACCTCACCGCACGCGAAGCCGACGAAGTGATCGCCGCGCTCGCCGAGTCCGAGGAGCCGACCGATGCTGCCCGCTGAAATCGACTACCGTGAGACCTCGGCGGCCGCCATCACCCTGCTCGTCGCCGAGCGCCGCACCAACGCAGCGATGCGCGAGCAACTCGACGACTGCATGCGCCTCATCGGGCGCATCTGGGACGGCGACCGCGAGACATTGCTCGCGAACTCCTCGATCGCGCTGATGGACGACGACGGCGCGATGCTGCTGGCCAGCGACTACAAGGAGCAGCGCGACGCCCTGCGCGCCGAGATGAACTTCATCGACGCGGTCGCCGGCCGCGCCCTCGAGTCGCGAGCCCACTTGCTCATTGACGAGGTCATGCGCCTTCGCGCCGCCATTGAGCAGATCCTGCGCATCATCCACGGACGGGACGGCTCGCTATGACACCCGCCGACCTGCAGCGCATGTCCTGGTACCAGCGCGACCGCCTGTATCTGCGGAGCCTCGCCGAGATGCAAGCCGATCGCCGCGAGGTGCTCGCGCCACGCAGCAAGCGCCGCAAGGCCGTCCGCGAGCACACCGATATCCCGACCGCCACGCCGCCCCAACGTGCCCGCATCTACAAGCGCAACGGTGCCTGGTACGTGCAACTTGGTGACGTCGAGACCGCCTGCACCACCCACACCCAAGCCATCGAATACCTCGGCCTCATTGGAGCCCGCGCATGAACCTCGAACTCATCCCGATCAACCAGCTCGACGCGAACGTCCACAACGTCCGTCGCAACCTGGGCGATCTCAGCGAGCTGGCTGACAGCATCAAGGCCGTAGGCGTCCTGCAGCCGCTCACCATCGCTCCACGCGGAGACTTCTTCGAGTCCCGCCGCTACGTCGTCATCGCAGGCCACCGCCGCCACGCAGCCGCCAAGGCCGCCGGCGTCGACCTCGTGCCCTGCGTCATCCGGCCCGACCTCACGCTCGAGATCGACCAGATCGAGGCGATGCTGGTGGAAAACCTGCAGCGCACTGACCTGACGCCGCTCGAGGAGGCCGTGGCCTACGAGCAGCTGCAGCTGATGGGCGTGAAGCCCGGCCAGATCGCCAAGAAGACCGGACGATCCGCATCGACCGTCAGCGCCCGCCTCGGCTTGATGAAGTTGCCTGAGTCGCTGCGTACGAGCCTCGGCGATGGGCAGTTGACGCTCGCTAGCGCCGAACTCGCCGTGAAGTATGCCGACGACGCGGAGATCATGGCCGCGTTCGAGACGCATGGTGTCGCGGAGTGGCGTGCCGAGTGGATCCTGGCTGCCCGTAAGCGCGCTGAGGAGCAGGCCAAGAATCCGCCCCAGCCGTCCAATGGGCATGAGTCCCGTGGCTACGACCCGATCGCAGCGAGGCAGGCTGCCGTGGAGCGCCAAGCGGAATTTGACCGCAAGCGCACCACGGGTATCGCCGCGAACGCGGTGCGTTCTAACTGGGTGGAAGCGCAAGTCGCTGCCAACTCGACCACGCTCTGGACAGGTCTCGCGCGGATCGCGCTCGATCAAGCAGTTAGAGACTGGGAAGGGGACGATGCGCTGGCCGCGCTCGGGATTCCCGCTTGCCTACCAGATGAGGATCGTGACGACCACGCGCTGATGGTCTCCGCGCGCCTGGACAAGTGGTCCGAGATCCAGCAGCTGCACGCACTTGCGCTCATCCTGAGTAACGCCATCAACCGAGGCGCGTACTACGACGCCAACCTGACGCGCGACCTCGTCGACCGCTGCGGCTACATCCCCGTCGACGAGGAACTCGAACTCCTGCGCGATGAGGCGTACCGACGTGAGGCTGTCCGTGGGGAAGATAAGCATGAATGACTACACGCCAAAGACACACAAAGTGCGGCTTGCATACATTGATTTTCGCTTGCCGCTTCCCTATGAGGATGTTGCCGCCGAGTTCGACCGCTGGCTTGCCGCGCATGACGCGGAGGTCTACCAGCGTGGACGTGAGGACGAGGGGCGCGAGATTGCCGAGGCAATCTTCAATGAGCACGCAGCGGTCACGTTTCCAAACCCAACGGACCCGCACCGCAACGGGTTCTTTCTTGGCCTACAGCGCGCCCGTGACATTGCAGAAGGCTTCCAGCGCATCGCCACTGCCCGTGGGGAGGGCGATGTGCATGGCACATCATCCGACCCAGACGTGAAGGCGCTTCACGTCAGGGAGC
>JAKALQ010000044.1 GCA_021824095.1 Actinomycetes bacterium | reverse complement strand
CATCGCCGCCTTCGGGTCGTCGGCGATGGCCGCCATCCTGCTGTCGGCGCTGCGCGGCACGGTGGCGCCCCCCATCAACATGAGCATCCGCCCCCTGTGGCCGGGCGTCGTCGGCATCGAACGAGTGCGCACGGCCTACGGCCTCGACTCGTCGCACATGAACATCATGCAGCTGCTCGGGCCGGTGCTCTCGACGCTCATCGCCCTGCACATCGGCACGGTGCAGGCACTCGTGCTCGTCGGGGTGCTCATGCTGCTCGGCGGACTGGCGTTGGCCCTGCACCCCGCCTCGCGCACCTGGGTGCCCGAGGAGCGGGTGCATGGTGAGCCCGGGCTGTTCCGCTCGCCGGCCATGCGACTGCTCGCCCTCGAGGGTGCCTCCATGGGCATGGCCATGGGCTTCGTGAACATCGGCATCCCGTCGCTCGCCACACTGGCCGGCGACCGCGCGCAGGCCGGGCCGCTCATGAGTGCCATCGGCATCGGATCGATCGTCGGCACGGTGTGGGCTGGCGCACGGGCCAAGGACGTCGCCCCCCTGCGGGGTCTGCGCAACTCGGTGCTGCTGTGCGCCCTGGCCCTCATCCCGCTGGCCTGGGTGCCGCTTGGCCCCTGGCTCATGGTGCAGATCATGGTGGCCTTCGCCCTCATGGGGCCGGCGCAGGTGTTCTACCTCGAGACGATCGACATCGTGCGCCCGCGCGGCACGGCGGTGTCGTCGCTCGGCACGCTGTGGACGATCGAGGGCAGCGCCGGCGCGCTCGCCAGCGCGCTGGGCGGCAACGTGGCCGAATGGGTGAGCCCGCACTTCACGCTGTTCCTCGGCAGCGTGAGCGTGTTCCTCTCCCCCATCATCTTCACCATCGGCATGCGCACGGTGCTGCGACCGGCCCTCAATCGTCGATCGCCGATCACGAGCACCGAACCGCCCGACTGACTCCGGCACCGCCAACGGCGGGGTCGATCAGGCGCCGCCCTGTTCCATGCGCCGCAGCACCGCGATGCGCTCCGCCAGCGGCGGATGGGTGTCGAAGAGCCGATTCACCGACCCGCTGTCGAGCGGCGACTCGATCCACACATGCGCGACGGCCGTGGACTGCTGCCGCACCACGGTGGTGTCGGCGGCCAGCGTCTCGAGGGCACGGCGCAGGCCCGCAGGGTTGCGCGTGAAGGCCACACCCGTGGCGTCCGCCAGGGATTCACGACTCCGGCTGATGGCCGATCGCAGCAGCACGGCCGCGAGCGGGGCGAGCACCATGACGACGAGCGCCGCGACGATGAGGAGCGGGTTGCCGTTGTTGTCATCGCGACGATCGCGACGACCACCGCCGAACCACATGATGCGCATGATGAGGTCGGACAGCAGCGCGATGGCACCGGCCGTGGTGGCCGCGACCGCCGACACCAGAGTGTCGCGATTGCCGATGTGCGCCAGCTCGTGCGCGGCAACGCCCTGCAGCTGCTCGCGATCCATCACCCGAAGGATGCCCGTGGTGAAGGCGATGACGCCGTGCTCGGGATCACGACCGGTGGCGAAGGCGTTGGGCGCCTCGTCGTCGACGATGGCGACCTTCGGCATCGGCAGGCCGGCCGCCATCACCACCTCCTCCACCACGTTGTACAGCTGCGGCGCGGAGGCCTGGTCGACGACCCGCGCACCCGTCATCGTGAGCACGAGACGGTCGCTCTGGTAGTACGACCACCACACGCCGGCGAGGGAGATGCCCACCGCGATCGGCACGATCCCGACGGACGAGTACCCGAGGTACACACCGGCCGCCCACACGATGAGCGCGACCAGCGAGGCCATCATGGCCAAGAGCACGACCGTCTTGCGGCGGTTGGCCTGCTGCCGCGCAGCGAAGCTCACCGCCACTAGAACTGCACCTTCGGCGCGTTGCGGGCGCCCGGATCGGCCACCTCGTAGAAGGCACGGGCCGAGACCTTCGCCATGCCGGCGAACCAGACGCCGGGCACGGCCTTGATGGACGCGTTGAGCTGGCGCACGTTGTCGTTGTAGTACTGCCGCGCGAAGGACACCTTGTTCTCGGTGGCGGCGAGCTCCTCCTGCAGCTGCATGAAGTTGGCCGACGCCTTGAGGTCCGGGTAGGCCTCGCTCACGGCGAGCAGGCCGCGCAGGGCCTGGGTGAGCTGCCCGTCGGCAGCGGCAACCGCCTCCACGCCGTGCGCGGAGGTGGCCGCGGCGCGGGCGTTCACCACCCGCTCGAGCGCCTCCTTCTCATGGGCGGCGTAGCCCTTCACGGTCTCGACGAGGTTCGGGATGAGGTCGGAGCGCCGCTGCAGCTGCACCTCGATCTGCGCGAAGGCCTCGTCGACCGCGACATTGCTGCGGACGAGGCCGTTGTACTGCACGACGCCGAAGGCGACGAGCACGACGAGGACGATGAGCACGATCCAGAGTGTGGTCATGCCTCCACGTTACCGTGCCCTGCCGACACCCGTGCGGTTTGCTCACAGGGCCGAGGTATCACAGGGCTGAGGTATCGGGCTGCCCGTAGAAGCGCTCCTCGAACACCAGGCGCGCCCGTCGCGTCACACGGCGGTACTCCTCGAGCAGCGCCGGGCCGCTCTCCACGCCGAGCACGTCGGCCATGAGGCGGAGGTCGACGAGGTCGGTCGACACCTGGTCCTGTGACTTGCCGGTGAGCAGCATCTGGGCATTGCGCACCCGGGTCGCCATGCGCCAGGCAGCGACGAGCGTCTCGTGCTGCTCGTCAGACAACAGGCTCGCGTCGCGGGCAGCGTCCAGTGCATCGAGCGTCGAGAGTTCGCGCAGCGCCGGCACGGCGGCGGCATGCTGCAGCTGCAGCAGCTGCACGAGCCACTCGACATCCGCGAGGCCACCGCGTCCGAGCTTCATGTGCAGGGTCGGATCGGCACCGCGGGGCAGCCGCTCGGCCTCGACGCGGGCCTTGATGCGACGGATCTCGCGCACCTCCGCCTCGGGCAGGCCCTGCGGCGGGTAGCGCATGCCATCGATGAGGGCGACGAAGGCGTCGCACAGCGCTGCGTCGACGGCAAAGGGCCGGGCGCGCAGCAGGGCCTGGCTCTCCCAGCTGAGCGACCAGCGCTCGTAGTACTGCGCGTACCCGCGCAGGGAGCGCACGAGTGAGCCGCTGCGCCCCTCGGGCCGCAGGTCGGCGTCGATGAGGAGCGGCGGTTCGGTGCCGGGCTGTGCCAGCAGGTTCGTGAGCATGCTCGCCACCTCGATGGCGGCGCCAAGGCAGTCCGCGTCGGCGTCGATGGGGTCGTGGACGAACATGACGTCGGCATCGCTGCCGTACGACAGTTCGCGACCGCCGAACCGGCCCATGGCAACAATGGCGAAGCGGGTGGGCAGGGCGCGCCCGTGCCGCTGCTCCCAGTCGCGGATGACGGCCTCCGCTGCGGCCGTGAGCGTGGCCTCCATGACGTCAGACAGCGCCCGGCACACCTCGACGACATCGATGAGACCGAGCACATCCCCGGCGGCAATGCGGAACAGCTCGCGCCGCCGCAGACTGCGGAGCACGCCGACGGCGGTGGCCGCGTCGGGCTGGCGCTCGGCGGCGAGGCGGAACTCCCCGAGCAGTGAGGCCAGCCCGCGCGGCAGCAGGTCGTCGGCGCGTTCGAGCATGGCGACGGCCTCGGGCGCGGTGAGCAGCAGCTCGGTGGCGAGGCGCGAGTGGCACAGCAGCCGCGCCATGCGCTCGGCCACCACGGAATCGTCGCGCAGCAGCCGCAGGTACCACGGCGTGGTGCCGAGCGCGTCGGACACCCGGCGGAAGCCGAGGAGCCCCTGGTCGGGCATGGGCGTCTCGGCGAACCAGCCGAGGAGTACCGGCAGCAGCGTGCGCTGGATGGCGGCACGGCGCGAGACGCCGGTGGAGAGGGCCTCGACATGGCGCAGCGCGCCCTCGGGGTCGCGATAGCCGAGGGCACGCAGGCGATCGACGGCCTGCTCGGTGGTGAGGCGCCCGGCGCCCGCGTCGAGGCGCGCCACGGCCTGGAGCAGCGGACGGTAGAAGAGCTTCTCGTGGATGCGGCGCACGTCGCGGGTGTGGTGGTGCAGCTGCCGTTCGAGGTGCTCGATGGTGCGCAGCTGCAGCGAGCGGGCGATCGTGCGCAGCTGGCGTTCGTCGGTGGGCACGAGGTGGGTGCGACGCAGGTCGAGCAACTGGATGCGATGCTCGAGCGTGCGCTCGAAGCGGTACGAGCTCGCCATGACGGCGGCATCCTCACGTCCGACATAGCCGTGCTCGGCGAGGGCGGCGAGCGCCGCGAGCGTGCCACGCTCGCGCAGCCGTGGGTCGGCGGGCCCGTGCACGAGCTGCAGCAGCTGCACGGCGAACTCCACATCGCGCAGGCCGCCGGGCCCGAGCTTCAACTCGCGTTCGCGCTCGTCCGCCGGGATCTCGCGTTCGACGCGACGGCGCATCGCCTGCACCTCGGTGACGAAGTCGCGGCGGGCGGACGCGCTCCACACCATGGGCGCGATGGCCTCGAGGTAGGCGATGCCGAGGTCCTCGTCACCTGCGACGGGGCGCGCCTTCAGCAGGGCCTGGAACTCCCAGGTCTCCGCCCAGCGCTCGTAGTAGCCGACGTGCGAGGCGAGCGTGCGCACGAGGGCGCCGTCCTTGCCCTCGGGACGCAGCGCCGCGTCGACCTGCCAGATGGTGCCCTCGGGCGTGAGGTCCTGGCAGATGGCCATGACGTTCGTGGCAAGCGTGGTGGCGGTGCGCAGCGCGGCCGTGGTGTCGTCGCCGTCGAGGGGCTCGCCGACGAAGATGACGTCGACGTCGCTCACGTAGTTCAGTTCGCGGCCACCGCACTTGCCCATCGCGATGACGGCGAAGCGGCAGGGGGTGGCGTTGCCCGGGAGCTCGGCGCGGGCGACCGCGACAGCGGCCTGCAGCACCGCGTCGGCAAGGTCGCTCAGCAGCTGCGCGACGAGGTCGAGGGGCACGCCGTGCGCGAGGTCGTGCGCGGCGATGGCGAGCAGCACCTGGCGGTAGCGCACGCGCAGCGCGTTGCGTGCGTCAAGGCCGGTGCGGGCGGCATGCGCGCCGGGCAGCAGCGGGTCGGCCCCGACGGCTTCCAGGATGTGTGCGCGCATGGTGTCGGGTGAGGCCAGGCGCTCCCAGGCGCCGCCGGTGGCGAGCAGCCCGAGGTCCTCGGGGCGACGCACCAGGTGGTCGGCGAGGCCCCGCGACGTGCCGACGATGGCGAGGGCACGGTGGCGGGCGCCATGGTCGTGGGCGAGGATGGCGAGCGCGGCCGGAGCTGCCGCCGCGATGTCGGCGAGCACCGCGACCGCGCGATCCGGGTCGGGCGCGAGGTCGAGGTCCTCGAGGGCCTCACCCGTGAACAGGGCCGCGAGCGGCTCGGCGAGCAACAGGGGCAGCACCACCTCGGGGTCGCGCACCCCCACGCGGAGCAGCTGCCCCGTCAGCGACGGGACCCGTGGTTCACCTGCCACGACGGGCCCCTCGCACGATCACAGCACGGGAAGATACTTCTCGAGTTCGTACGGCGTCACCTGACGGCGGTACTCCTCCCACTCCGTGCGCTTATTGCGCAGGAAGAAGTCGAAGACGTGCTCGCCGAGCGTCTCGGCCACGAGGTCGCTGCGCTCCATGACGCGGATCGCGTCACCGAGGCTCGTCGGCAGTGCCGACATGCCGAGGGCACGGCGCTCGGCGTCGGTGAGGCTCCACACGTCGTCCTCGGCACCCGGCGGCAGCTCGTAGCCCTCCTCGATGCCCTTGAGCCCGGCATTCAGCAGCACGGCGAACGCGAGGTAGGGGTTGCAGGCGGTGTCGAGCGAGCGCACCTCGATGCGGGTGCTGTTGCCCTTGCCCGGCTTGTACATGGGCACGCGCACCATGGCGGAGCGGTTGTTGTGGCCCCAGCACACATAGGCGGGGGCCTCGCCGCCGCCGGCAAGGCGCTTGTAGGAGTTCACGTACTGGTTCAGCACCGCGGTGATCTCGGGCGCATGGCGCAGGAGGCCGGCGACGAACTGGCGACCGACGGGCGACAGCTGGTACTGGCCGCTGGGGTCGTAGAAGGCGTTGCGGTCGCCCTCGAACAGCGACAGGTGCGTGTGCATGCCGGAACCCGGGTACTTGATGGAGGGCTTCGGCATGAAGGACGCGTACACGCCCTGGCCGAGGGCCACCTCCTTCACGACCGCACGGAAGGTCATGATGTTGTCGGCGGTCGTGAGGGCGTCCGCGTAGCGCAGGTCGATCTCCTGCTGGCCGGGCGCGCCCTCGTGGTGCGAGAACTCGACCGAGATGCCCATCTGCTCGAGCATGGTGATGGCGAGGCGACGGAAGTCGTAGCCGATGCCGTGCGGCGAGTGGTCGAAGTAGCCGAAGTTGTCGACGGGCACGGGCTCGACGCCGGGCTTCGGCTCCTCCTTGAACAGGAAGAACTCGATCTCCGGGTGCGTGTAGAACGAGAAGCCCATGTCGGATGCCTTCGCGAGGGCGCGCTTCAGGACGTAGCGCGGGTCGGCGAAGGAGGGCGAGCCGTCGGGCATCGTGATGTCGCAGAAGATGCGCGCCACCGAGTTGGCCTCGCCGCGCCAGGGCAGGATCTGGAACGTCGACGCGTCGGGCCAGGCGAGCATGTCGCTCTCGTGCACGCGGGCGAAACCCTCGATGGCCGAGCCGTCGAAGCCGATACCCTCCTCGAACGCGCCCTCGAGTTCGGCCGGTGCGATCGCCACCGACTTGAGGAAGCCGAGCACGTCGGTGAACCACAGGCGCACGAAGCGGATGTCGCGTTCCTCGATGGAGCGGAGCACGAATTCGGTCTGCTTGTCCATGGACGCCAGCCTCCCAGCCAGAGTGATGCCAGCCAAGCGTCGCACCCCCGTGTTACACCCACATTGCGCGTCCCCGTTCCGCGCTAGGACTCAGAACGGGCTGAATTTCGCCCGGAATGTCCACCCGTTCTGAGTCCTAGCGCGGAATAGGCGCGAGGGGGTGGCGGGTGGGGGCGGACGTAGGGTTGCCACATGGCCCAGATGCGGATCGCTCTTGCCCAGGTGAACGCGACGGTCGGCGACCTCGCCGGCAACGCCGCCATCGTCATCGAGTCCGCGAAGCAGGCGGTGTTCGGCGGCGCGCACCTCGTCGCCTTCCCCGAGATGATGCTGTGCGGCTACCCCATCGAGGACCTCGCCCTGCGGAGCTCCTTCCAGCAGGCCTCCCGCGCCGCCATCGCCCAGCTCGCGCGCGACCTCGACGCCAACGGCTGCGGTGACGCCGCGGTCGTCGTCGGCTACCTCGACGTCGATGACGACGGCGCCCCCGCGCTCGGACGCCCCGCCGGCGGCCCCCAGAACCGGCTTGCCGTCATGCATCGCGGGCGCATCGTCGGCACCTACGCCAAGCACCACCTGCCGAACTACGGCGTCTTCGACGAGTTCCGCAACTTCGTGCCCGGTGACGCCAGCCTCGTCGTGCGCATCGCCGGTGTCGACGTCGCCTTCGCCATCTGCGAGGACCTGTGGCAGGACGGCGGCCCCGTCGCCCGCGTGCGCTCGCAGGGCGCCGGCCTGCTCGTCGTCATCAACGGCTCCCCCTATGAGTGCGGCAAGACCGACGTGCGCCGCGACCTCGTGCAGCGCCGCGCCCATGAAGCCGGCTGCCCCATCGCCTACGTCAACCTCGTCGGCGCGCAGGACGAGCTGGTGTTCGACGGCGACTCCCACGTCGTCGATGCCGACGGGCGCCTCATCGCGCGCGCTCCCATGTTCGAGGACGGGCTCATGTTCGTCGACCTCGAGCTCGCGGACGCCGCCAACGTGCCCACGCTGCCCGACGGCACCGACGTGGTCGTCGTCGGGCGCTTCCCGGTCGACGCCCACCGTCCACTCACGCCCGGCGTCGCCGTCGCCATGGACCCGGCAGCCGAGGCCTATCGCGCACTCGTCATCGCCACGCGTGACTATGTGCGCAAGAACGGCTTCACCTCGGTCGCCCTCGGCCTGTCGGGCGGCATCGACTCCGCGCTCGTCGCCGCCATCGCAGCCGACGCCATCGGCCCCGAGCACGTGTACGGCGTCTCCATGCCCTCGCGCTACTCCTCGCAGCACTCGCGCGACGACGCGGCCGAGCTCGCCGAGCGCATCGGTTGCCACTATCGCACCATCGCCATCGAGCCCATGGTGGCGGCCTACGAGACCTCCATGCCGCTGCACGGCCTCGCGGCCGAGAACCTGCAGGCGCGCGTGCGCGGCACCACGCTCATGGCGGTGAGCAACGAGGAGGGCCACCTCGTCCTTGCCACCGGCAACAAGAGCGAGCTCGCGGTCGGCTACTCGACGATCTACGGCGATGCCGTCGGTGGCTACGCGCCGATCAAGGACGTGCCGAAGACGCTGGTGTGGGAGCTCGCCCGCTGGCGCAATGCGCATGCCGTCGAACTCGGCGCCACCCCACCGATCCCGGAGTCGTCCATCACCAAGCCGCCGTCGGCGGAGCTGCGCCCCGACCAGCGCGACAGCGACTCGCTGCCCGAGTACGACGTGCTCGACGAGCTGCTCGACCTGTACGTCGAGGACGACCTTGGTGGACGCGAGCTCGTGGCGCGTGGCTTCGATCCCGCGCTCGTCGATCGCGTGCTGCGCCTTGTCGACCTCGCCGAGTACAAGCGCCGCCAGTACCCGCCGGGGCCGAAGCTCTCGGCGCGCGCGTTCGGACGCGACCGTCGGCTGCCCGTCACCAACCGCTGGCGCGAGACCCGCTGACATCGGCAACGAGCGGCGCCAGCCACTCGTGTGCCACACTGCTCGTGTCCGGGGACCCGAATGGGCCTCGAGATAGGAGCAACACCATGTCTGACGTCACACGTCTCTATGGCAGCAGCGGCAATGGCCGCATCACCATCCACGATCTCGCCGACGCCAAGCGCAATGGCGAGCGATGGCCGATGCTCACGGCCTACGACGCCACCACCGCCGCGATCCTTGATGATGCCGGTGTCCCGGTGCTGCTCATCGGCGACTCCGCCGCCACCGTCATCTACGGCTATGACACCACCGTCCCCGTGACCATCGACGAACTGCTGCCACTGGTGCGTGGCGTGGTGCGCGGATCGCATCGCGCCCTCGTCGTCGCCGACCTGCCCTTCGGCTCCTATCAGTCATCGGTCGCGCAGGCCATCGAGACCGGCGCGCGCTTCCTCAAGGAGGGGCACGCGCATGCGGTGAAACTGGAGGGCGGCGCCGCGGTGATGCCGCAGGTTCGCGCGATGACGGCAGCCGGCATCCCCGTCATGGGCCACCTCGGGCTCACCCCCCAGAGCGTGCACCAGCTTGGTGGCTATCGCGTGCAGGGCCGCGGCGAGGCCGGTGACACCCTGCTCGCAGATGCCTTGGCATTGCAGGATGCCGGCGCCTTCGCCGTCGTGCTCGAGGTGGTGCCCGCCGACCTGGCAGCACGTGTCACCGCGGCACTGCAGATCCCCGTCATCGGCATCGGCGCAGGCAACGCAACGGATGCGCAGGTGCTTGTCATCCACGACCTCGTCGGGCTCACGCGCGGGCATGTCGCGAAGTTCGTCCAGCCATACGCATCGCTCGCAGACGCGATGCGCGACGCAGTGACACGCTGGGCGGCGGATGTTGCGTCCGGCACTTTTCCATCTGACGCGCAGACCTATCACTAGCCGTCATCGCAGCGCGATGTGCGCACATCACGCCAATGCGCGCGTGACGGCAGCGCAGTGCAAGCGACGAAAATGCATTGTCTGGCAACGGTTATTGCCCGTGCACGCAACGTCGATCGCTGACGCACCATTGATGTTGGGACGCGCGCACGACATCGTGACACCGCAATTGGCCACGTTTGCGCCCTGTCAACGCAAGACGACACACCGCATTGCAGTCGCGTGCATGCTTCGCAATTGACGAACGTTGTGTCATCGTTTGCGTAGTCGGCCTATGTCGGGGCCGCACAACTTGTGGAGGACACATGGCAGTGGCAAAGAAGGCTGCTCCGAAGAAGGCTGCAGCCAAGAAGGCCGCGGCACCGAAGAAGGCTGTTGCCAAGAAGGCTGCAGCTCCGAAGAAGGCTGTTGCCAAGAAGGCTGCAGCTCCCAAGAAGGCTGTTGCCAAGAAGGCTGCAGCTCCCAAGAAGGCTGTTGCCAAGAAGGCCGCTGCACCGAAGAAGGCCGTCGCCAAGAAGGCCGCTGCACCGAAGAAGGCCGTCGCCAAGAAGGCCGCAGCTCCGAAGAAGGCCGTCGCCAAGAAGGCCGCTGCACCGAAGAAGGCCGTCGCCAAGAAGGCCGCAGCTCCGAAGAAGGCCGTCGCCAAGAAGGCCGCTGCACCGAAGAAGGCCGTCGCCAAGAAGGCCGCAGCTCCCAAGAAGGCTGTTGCCAAGAAGGCCGTCGCCAAGAAGGCCGCTGCCGCGAAGTAGCAATCTGCACTCGAGGAGCCCGCGTCGCATGACGCGGGCTCCTTCGTTTGTACACTCGCCGCATGCCGCTCGTGCCCGGTGTCGTGTCACCACGCCGTCCCGTCCCCGCTGCCATCCCCCGTCCCGAGTACGTCGACCGCCCCATGCCGGCGCCGTACACGGGCAGCTGGGTGCAGGACTCCGACACCATCGAGCGCATGCGCATCGCCGGCCGCATCGCTGCGCAGGCGATGGCCGAGGCCGCACGTCACATCGCGCCTGGCGTCACCACCGATGCGCTCGATGCCATCGCCCACGAGTTCATGTGCGACCACGGCGCTTACCCGTCGACCCTCGGCTATCGCGGCTACCCCAAGAGCATCTGCACCTCCATCAATGAGGTCATCTGCCACGGCATCCCCGACACCACGCGCCTGGCTGACGGTGACATCGTGAACATCGACATCACCGCCTACATCCATGGCGTCCACGGTGACACCGATGCCACCTACTGCTGCGGCGACGTCGACGAGGAGTCCCGCCTCCTGGTCGAGCGCACAGAGGAGTCATTGCGCCGCGCCATCGCCGTCGTGCGTCCCGGCCGTCCCATCAGCGTCATCGGCCGCGTCATCGAGGCATACGCCAGTCGCTTCAACTACGGCGTGGTGCGTGACTTCACCGGACACAGCATCAGCACGGCGTTCCACTCCGGGCTCGTCATCCCCCACTTCGACGACGAGCGCTACGACACGGTGATGGAGACGGGCATGACCTTCACCATCGAGCCCATGCTCACCCTGGGCACCATCGCCTGGGATCAATGGGACGACGGCTGGACAGTCGTGACCAAGGACCGGAAGCGCACGGCGCAGTTCGAGCATACGATCGTCGTGACCGAGACCGGAGCGGAGATCCTGACCCTGCCATGACCACGACCCTCTGCATCGACATCGGCGGCAGCGGCCTCAAGGCCGCACTCGTGAACCTCGACGGCGACATGGTGAGCGAGCGGGTGAAGATCAAGACGCCGTACCCCTGCCCACCGGAGCGGCTCGTCGAGAGCCTGCTGCGCCTCGTCGACGGCATCGGCCAGTACGATCGCGTCTCCGTGGGATTCCCCGGGCTCGTGCGCAACGGGATCATCGGCAACGTGCCTGCCCTGTCGCGCACCTCCTACACCGGCGAGACCGACCCCGCCCTCGTCGAGCGCTGGCACGGCTTCGACCTGCAGGCCCTGCTGCAGGAGGCATTCGACAAGCCACTGCGCCTCGCCAATGATGCTGATGTGCAAGGTTCGGCCGTCGTGGAAGGCGCGGGCTTCGAGTTCGTCATGACGCTCGGTACCGGCATCGGCACGGCGATCTTCCAGGACGGCAGGCTGCTGCCGCACCTCGAGTTGTCGCACGCACAGTTCCGCACGGGCATGGACTTCGACGCCGCCATCGGCAATGCTGCCCGCAAGCGCATCGGCGCCAGCCGGTGGCGCTCGCGCGTGCTGCAGGCCATCGACATCTTCGATCAGTTCCTGTTCTTCGATCGCTGCTACGTCGGGGGCGGCAATGCCAGTCGCCTCCGCGCCGACGAACTGCCCGAGCGCTGTCGCATCGTGTCGAACACTGCTGGCCTGCTCGGCGGTGTGCGACTCTGGGACCATCTCTGAGCGTCAGTACACTCCCTCGCGTGCCGACGGAGACCTCGCCCTGCCAGCTGACGTCACGCCTGCGGCAGCAGCAGGGTTCGCCCACTGCCCAACGCGCTGGCTGCTGAGGGCCCGCCATGGACGCACGCCTCCCCTTTCGCATCGACGCGCGCCTGGCATCGCGTGATGGCGGCGCCTCACTCGGGCGCGCCGGCACCATCCACACCCCACACGGCGATATCCGCACGCCCGCGTTCATCCCTGTCGGCACCAAGGCCACGGTGAAGTCTGTGCTGCCGGAGTCGATGGCCGACCTCGGCGCGCAGGCCATCCTCGCGAACGCATACCACCTGTACCTGCAGCCAGGGCACGAGCTCGTCGATGCGGCCGGCGGGCTCGGCCGCTTCATGGGCTGGCCGGGCCCCACGTTCACCGACAGCGGCGGCTTTCAGGTGCTCAGCCTGGGCGTGGGCTTCAAGAAGATCCTCGCGATGGACGTGCAGGGTCGCGAGAGCGACGACGTCATCGCCGACGGCAAGGACCGCCTCGCGCACGTCGACGATGAGGGCGTCACCTTCAAGTCCCACCTCGACGGGTCCATGCATCGCTTCACCCCGGAGGTGTCGATGCAGGTGCAGCACGCCATCGGCGCCGACATCATGTTCGCGTTCGATGAATGCACCACGCTCATGAACACCCGGGGCTACCAGGAGCGCTCCCTGGTGCGCACGCAGTCCTGGGCGGAGCGCTGCATCGCCGAGCACGAGCGGCTCACCCAGGCGCGCGTCGGCAAGCCCTACCAGGGCCTGTTCGGCGTGGTGCAGGGGGCGCAGTACGAGGACCTGCGGCGGCGGGCCGCCCGCGACCTCGCGGCACTGCCGTTCGACGGCTTCGGCATCGGTGGCGCCTTGGAGAAGGACCGCCTCGGCACCATCGTGTCGTGGGTGAACGAAGAGCTGTCGGAGGATCGTCCGCGGCACCTGCTCGGCATCGGCGAGCCGGAGGACCTCTTCGTCGGCGTCGAGCATGGGGTTGACACCTTCGACTGCGTGAGCCCGTCACGGGTGGCCCGCAACAGCGCGGTGTACACGCGCTTCGGTCGCTTCAACCTCATGGCCGCCACGAACCGACGTGCCTTCGTCCCCATCGACGACGAGTGCACCTGCTACACCTGCCGCAACTACACGCGTGCGTACCTGCACCACCTGTTCCGCGGCAAGGAGATGCTGTCGGCGACGCTGGCCACCATCCACAACGAGCACTTCATCGTCGGGCTCGTGGCACGCATCCGACAGGCCATCATCGACGGCGACTACTGGGCCCTGCGCGACGACTTCCTCGGGCGCTACCGCCGCGCCGGCCAGCCCCAGCCAACCCCCTGACGGGCGCTCCCCGTTCGGCGCTTCACTCCTCGACGAGCCCGCGACACGCTGTGTCGCGAGGCTCGTCGAGGAGTGAAGCGCCGGAGGGCGGGCCGCGTCGGCGTCAGACTCCCGGCGTCAG
>JAKALQ010000133.1 GCA_021824095.1 Actinomycetes bacterium | reverse complement strand
CCCGAAGGCGAACACCGCCGGCGCCACCATGAGCGCAGCCAGGCCCGTGCCGCTCAGCAGTGCCGCGGCACCCATGAGGCCGGTGATGACGATGCCGATCCAGTAGGCGGAGAAGTTGCCGGCGACGAGGCCGGAGAGGATGTTGAGCGAGGCGCCGCCCTGCTGGGCACTGCGCACCACCTCGCGCACGTGCCGACTGTGCGTGGACGTGAACACCTTCACCAGCTCGGGGATGAGCGCGCCCGCGATGGTGCCGAGCGACACGATGGCCGCCAGACGCCACCACACCGCGGCAGTCGCGCCACGATCGAGCAGGAACCAGGTGGTGGCGACGGTGACGACGACCGACACCAGCGACGTGATCCACACGAGCGTCGTGAGCGGCTGCTCGAAGTCGATGCGCGTGGCCCGCGCGTGGCGCCGTCCGACGATGGCGTCGTTCACGAGGTAGGACAGCCACGACGCGATGACCATGACGATGCGCAGCGCGAAGATCCAGACGAGCAACGACGCCTGCAGTGCCGGGTCGTGCACACCGAGCAGGATGAAGGTGATGAGGGCGACGCCGGTGACGCCATAGGTCTCGAAGCCATCAGCGCTGGGACCCACCGAGTCACCCGCGTTGTCACCGGTGCAGTCGGCGATGACGCCGGGGTTGCGGGCGTCATCCTCCTTGATCTTGAAGGCGATCTTCATGAGGTCCGACCCGATGTCGGCGATCTTCGTGAAGATGCCACCGGCGATGCGCAGGGCCGACGCCCCGAGCGACTCGCCCACCGCGAAGCCGATGAAGCAGGCGCCCGCGAGCGAGCCCGGGAGGAGCAGCAGGATGACGAGCATCATGAGCAGTTCGACGCTGATGAGGGCCATGCCGATGGCCATGCCAGAGCGCAATGGGATGCGATGCACCGGCAGCGCGTGACCGCGCAGCGAGGCGAAGGCCATGCGCGAGTTGGCCAGGGTGTTCACGCGGATGCCGAACCAGGCCACGCCGTAGCTGCCGCCCATGCCGATGAGGCTGAAGGCCAGCACGATGAGCACGCGCCCCCACGCCAACTGCACGAGCAGGCCGAAGTACACGACGATCACGGCAGCGATGAACAGCCACAGCAGCAGCAGGAAGCGACCCTGCTGCACGAGGTAGGCCTTCGAGGTGTCGTAGATGAGCTCGGACACCTCGCGCATGGATCGGTGCACCGGCAGCGCGCGCAGTTGCCGGTAGGCAGACGCCGCGAACAGCAGGCCGAGGAGGCAGACGACGAGACCCGTGGCCAGCAGGGTGCGCCCGGTGAGCCCGCCCGGCAGATGCACGGACCCGAGGTCCGGCAGGACGAGGTTCACCTCACCGCCATGGCCGGTTGCCGCCATCGGGATCGCGATCACACCACGCACCGTCACTCCTCACCCGTCGAGCCCCAACCGCTCGACGGGTGCGGAAGCCGCTGAGCCCGCATACTGCGCTGCTCAACGTCGCCGACCTGCCGTTCGGCGGCCACAGCGCCGAGCCTGCCATCAGGCAGCAGCCGCAGGTCAGGGCACTTGGGCCCTCAGGCGCGCTCCTCCGCAACGGCATTGCCACCATCGATGACGATGCACTGGCCGGTGATGTAGCCCGCGGCATCCGCGCACAGCGCCGCCACCATGTGGGCGATCTCGTCGGGTGTGCCGCTGCGACCGGCGGGCGTGGCCAGGCCCTGCCGACGCTCGTCGTCGGTCTGGGAGGCCGTGGCGATCCACCCGGGAGCCACGGCATTGGCGGTGATGCCGTCGCGTGCGTACTCGACGGCGAGTGCCCGCGTGAAACCGACGAGCCCCGCCTTGGCGGTGGCGTACGCCGACTCCCCCACCATGGCCCCGGTGACGCCCGTGGTGCTCGCGATGGTCACGATGCGCCCATGGCGGGCGGCCACCATGTCGGGCAGCAGCGCGTGCGTGACGAGGTGCGCTGGCAGCACGTTGCGCTCGAGCAGGCGCAGCCAGTCAGCGGGATCGACGAGATCGGTGCGCCGCGACTCCGGCATGGGGTCGACGACGCTCGTCATGCCCGCGTTGTTCACGAGCACGAGCGGCACACCGACAGCATCGAGCACGGACGCGTGCAGCCGTGCCACCTGCGCCCGATCGGTGAGGTCGGCCGCGAAGGCCACAGCCCGGTGCCCATCAGCCACCAACTGCGCGGCACGCTCGCGGCAGCGGTCGGTGGTGGACGTGAGCGCCACCGTCATGCCCTGCTCCGCGAGGTGACGTGCGATGGCGAATCCGATGCCCTCGGCACTCCCGGCACCGGTGACGAGCGCAATGCGGCTCATGCGCTGGCCTCCACGGCATCGAGCGCCAGCTCGATCATGGCGCGGAACCCCGTCTCGCGCTCCTCGGACGAGGTCTGCTCATGCGTGTCGAGGTGGTCGCTCACGGTGAGGATCGACAGCGCCCGACGCCCGTGCCGTGCGGCCAGCGCGTACAGGGCGCTCGTCTCCATCTCGACGGCGAGCACCCCATGTGCCGCGAGGCGTGCGGCGGCATCGGTGCCGTCGTAGAAGGTGTCCATGCTCGCCACACCACCAACGTGCACACCGAGCCCGCGCCGCCGTGCCGCCGCCACCGCGGCCTCGAGCAGCCCGAAATCGGCGACCGGCGCGAAGTCGAGGTCACCGAGGGCGCGGCGATGCATGTGCGAGTCGGTGGATGCGGCCATGGCGATGACGACATCCCGCAGTCGCGTCGCACCCATGCCACCACAGGTGCCGACGCGGATCGCGCGCTGCACGCCGTACTCCGCGAACAGCTCATGTGCGTAGATGGACATGGACGGCATGCCCATCCCCGTGCCCTGCACACTCACACGACGCCCGCGATGCAGGCCTGTGAAACCGAACATGTTGCGCACGGTCGTGTAGCGATGGACGTCGGTGAGGAACTGCTCGGCGATCCACTGCGCGCGCAGTGGATCGCCCGGGAGCAGGACGGTGTCGGCGATCTCGCCGTCACGTGCCGCGATGTGGGTGCTCATACCGCCAGCGTAGGCGGGGCCTCCCACTAGCATCGAGGCGTGAAGGGTCGTGTCCTGGTCAGCGTGC
>JAKALQ010000004.1 GCA_021824095.1 Actinomycetes bacterium | reverse complement strand
GGCCAGGGCATCCGTGATGACGAGCGCGCGATATTCCGCGATGTAGCGCGCCACATGCATGGCCACGTCCGGTTGCATGGTCCCAACCCTTCTGACCCGACGCCGGGAGCCAATCACGCGCCGAAGGCTTTCGAAAGGGGCACTGGACCGCTTTCTCCGTCGAAAGCGTCGGAGAAAGCCGACAGAGTCCCACGACGTAGGGCTGGCCCAATGCGCCAGACGGTCACCCCGCGCGAGACGGCGTTCCGCTTTCTGATGCATGAGCGGTACGCGTACCGCTCATGCATCAGAAAGCGGAACGCCAATGCGTGCGCAGTTCAGGGGGTCGTCGCCGGATGCCTGCACTCGCCACTGTGCAACGCCGGCTCGCCGCCGGGTCACCTCGGCCGCCCCCGCCGTGGCCGTCACACAGCCGCGGCAGTCACCCCACACTGGCCAGGTGCGCTGGGGTCATGCACGTGGGCGCTGGTCCCGCAGCTCGTCCGCCACGACCGCCCCCGCCGTGGCCGTCACACAACCGTGCCAGTCACCCCACACTGGCCGGGTGCACTGGGGTCATGCACGTGGGCGCTGGTCCTGCAGCTCGTCCGCCACGGCCCTGATGCAGGCGGGGCACAGGCAATCCGCGTAGGGACCGACGGCGTCGGGCAGTGGGACGGGCAGCCTGAAGGCCTCGCGCGAGCACCAGCACGAGCCCTCCTCGCCGTCATTGCGACACCCGAAGGTGGTGCCGCATCGCTCGCACTGCAGCTGCCGCGTGGCGAGCGCGGGGTCCCACCCATCGGTCGCATTGGCCATAGCGGGAACTGTAGGCAGACGCTGCCCCGATGTCAGCAGAGCGGACGCCCGACGGCCGAGCACGGAACCCCTGTGCCCCACGGACGCGGACGCCCGTCGGCAGAGCGCGCAACCACTGCGCCCCACGGACGCGAACGCGCTCGGACCGACGACGCCCACACGCCAATCGCACATCGCTCGCAGCTGCCGTCACCGCACTGGGGCGGCATCACCCTGCGGCGCTGGTGCCGAGCACCCCGCCGAAGATCTGCCACGCCAGCGCCGTTTTCGCCACGAAGCTCAGCACGATGTAGAGGCGCTCACCTGCGAGGTAGTCCGCGAACCGTCCAACCTGGCGGTACTGCAGCCACTGCACCAGGGCGAAGCCGTTGAAGAACACGAATAGGGAGAAGACGATCGCGTACACGAAGCCCGGCGGTTCGGCCGTGTTCCCGGGTGCGACCAGCAGGAAGAAGAAGGCGATCCACGGCACCGATCCAGCGATGCAGCCGAACCAGAACGGCAGCAGGCTGCCGCGTCCCGGCTCCTCGTACCGCTCCTGCAACCAGCCGAAGAGGATCATCGACACATTGACGCCCGCGAGCGCGAGCAACGCCACCACGTCCCACACCGAGTTGAGCATGGCGATGAGCACGATCATGAGCGTCGACGACAACGCGTACTCGATCCAGCGCGCGATGTTGCGCTTGTGCGCCAGGTCGTCGATGTATCGACGGAAGCCCCACGTGGCGATCCATCCGTGTGCCAACGCGCTGAGCAGCGAGAAGGCAGCGACGCCATAGGCCATGGGGAAGGAGAACAGTTCGATGGTGGCGAACCGAGCACCCGGGCGTGGCGCATCCTGCAGGTAGTGCGCGGTCACGGGCAGCGCGAATGAGTTCGCCAGGGCGAGGATGGCGATCGCCTGGATGAGGTGGAACACCCCTGCGATCACATTGGATCGTCGCAACTTCATCTGCCGCTCGTCGGGGATTGCCATCGTCACGCTGCTGGCCATGGTGCCTCCTTCGTCTCCGTGGACCGTAGCAGCAGGCCCACCGCGAACAAAGCATCGGGACCCCGAGGTATTGCCACCAGCAGAGCCCGCCGCATTGGCGCGACGGCGCTCCTGGGCGATGATGCATTGGCACGGCGAGGGCGAGGAAGCGTCACACCCACCCCGCGAGAACTCGGCACCGCGGGGCCCGACGGCATCACAGGCTGCTCGCTGCCCCAGACAGCGCACGGGCGCCGGCACGACGAGGGCGCGCTACCCTGCAGGTATGCGAGTTCCGTCTGGTGGCAGGGTTGTGGTGACGGGCGGCGAAGGTCGCCTCGGCTCGGTGGTGGTTGCGGATCTGGTGGCGCACGGCTACCAGGTGACAAGCGTCGACGTGCAGCAGCGCTTTGGTGGTGACTACCAGTTCCTCAAGGCCGACCTCACGGATCACGGCCAGGCCATGTCGCTCTTCTTCGGCGTGGAGGATCGCTTCGCCGCCGTGGACGCACTCGTGCACCTGGCCGCGATCCCCGCGCCCGGCCTGCTGCCGAACTCCGCCACGTTCCGCAACAACATGCTCACCTCGTACAACGTGGTCATCGCGGCCATCAGCGCCGGCCTGCGCAACATCGTGTGGGCGTCCAGCGAGACCGTGCTCGGCCTGCCCTTCGACGAGGAGCCACCGTACGTCCCGCTTGACGAGGAGTACCGGGTGCGCCCCAACTCCACGTACTCCATGGTGAAGGCCATGGAGGAGGAACTCGCGTACCACCTGTGCCGCCAACACCCTGATCTCAAGATGTTCGGCATGCGCTTCTCGAACGTCATGCTGCCGGAGGACTACGAGGAGTTCCCGTCATTCGACGCCGACATCATGCGGCGCAAGTGGAACCTGTGGTCCTACATCGACGCCCGCGACGGCGCGCAGGCATGCCGCAAGGCCCTCGAGCACGATGCCACGGGAGCCGAGGTGTTCATCATCGCGAACGATGACACGGTGATGCAGCGGCATAGCGCTGACCTCGTGCGCGAGTTGTGGCCGTCCGTCGAGATCCGGAGGGAGTTGGGGCCGCACGAGGCGCTCATGAGCAGCGCCAAGGCCAAGCGCGTGTTCGGCTACGCGCCGCAGCACACCTGGCGCACGGTGCTGTAGACCAGCTTCAACGCTTGGTCGCGTTCCCCCGGGAACACTCGACGGAGTAGCGCGCCGCATTGCTCGCGATCTTGTCGCGAATCGCCTGCGCCAGATCGACGCCCGTCACGTCCGCGAGCGGCGTGCCTGCAGGACGAGCACCACCCCTGCAGCGCTCACGACGAGTCCGGCGATCGACGTGGCCGTGAGTGGGACGCCGAACATGATCCACACCCACACCATGGCCGTCGGCGCCTCGAGGAACAGCAGGGTGCTCACCGTCGTCGCACCCATGTGATGCGTGACGTACATGTACAGCGCGTAGCCACCGAGGCTCGGCACCAGCACCATCCAGGCGATGGACCGCCAGAAGTCCGGTGTGTGCAGCGGTGCCGCCTCGCCGACGATGGCCGCCAGCAGGCCGAGGATCACGCCCGTGACCGCCGCCTGCATGAACGTGGACTGCAGCACGGTCTCGTTCGCGCGCACCCGACGGGCGATGATGGTGCCGATGGAGAGGCACAGCATGCCCGCCACCGGGTAGGCGTAGGCGGACGCGGGTGGGCCGCCGGCTGCGATGTCACCCGAGACGACGAGGCCCACACCAAGCAACCCCACGAGCATGCCCAACCACATCCGGACCGTCGTGTGCTCCCCCAACGCGCGCCCGGCAACGGTGGCGACGAGCAGCGGTTGCACCGCCGCAATGAGCGCGGCCGTGCCACCGCTCACGCCATGGTGCACCCCTTCGAAGATGAGGGTCAGGTAGCCGGCCTGCGAGAACGTGGCGACGACGGCAGTGCGCTGCCACGCACGGCGCGACGGCCAGGGTGCGCGGCGGACGAGCATGACGAGCCCAAGCACTGCTGTGAGCACGTACATGCGCCAGCTCAGCAGCATCAAGGGCGTGCCACCGGCGCGGATGCCGAGCTCGGCACCGATGAAGCCGCCGCTCCAGGCGAACACCATGCCGGCCGCAGCGAGGATGTTGCGGGTGCTCACCGGCTCCTGTGTTGCTGACATCCGCGCACACTATCCATGGACCCGCCCCGTGGGGAGGGGACGCTGGCACGCGTCACGAGGCCGACCGTCCACCACGCGACCACGTCCCCCTCGCGATCTGTTGTGCTGGGCCCGAACTCCGCCGGGAATGGGCCCAGCACAACAGATCGCCGGAGGGGCGTCATCATCGCCGGCCCGGAATTGCCGGACGGGCACCGGCGTTGACGCCTCTACGCACGGCCCGCCCACGATCTGGAGTTGCGCTGCCATGAATGGCTCCACGCCGACCACACCCCGCCGCCACCGCATCCACCGGGCTCCCGTGATCACCGCCATGGTCGTCGCACTGGCGATGGCCGGGGTTGCCACCGCGACCGCCGCCACCCCGCAGGTGGTTGCCCGCGCAGGCATCGCAACCCGAGCGACGGGCGCCCATGTGCACGGCGCCATCCGCACCATCACCGGCACCCTCACCGTGCCCGCGGGCACGACCATGACGCTCGCGCCGGGCTCGCACCTCCGCTTCACCTCCGGCGCCCGCCTGGTCGTGCAGGGCACTCTGCGCGCCGCCGGGACGGTCACGCTGGACGGCAGCGACTGGAATGGCGTCGTCGTGGCGCAGCGCGGCGGCCTCGACGTCGCGAACGGCACCATCAGCGGCGCGACGAACGCCATCACCGTGCAGGCCGGTGCGCAGGCAACGCTTGATCACGTGCGCATCACCGGTGAGTCGAGCCCCTTCGTGGTCCTGCCCACCGGCAGGCTGACACTGCGCCATGTGACGGTCGCACGTGCACAGACGCAAAGCACGATCGACGGCACGCTGCACGCGACAGCACTGGACTACAACAAGGGTGCAAGCGAGGGCATCACCGCCCTGCAAGGCACCGCGCGCATCACCATCGTGAACTCGCGCCTGCACGGTGACGGGCCGAACACCGGCGACATGCTGAGCATGCGCAAGGGTGACGCGCTCACGGTCTCGAACACCGAGGTCACGGGTGCCCACTGCGCCTTCCACATCGTCGGCCTGCGATCGCTCGCCCTGGACCACGTGAACATCCATGGCAACTCCTACGGCTTCATGATGTACGAGACGTCGAAGACCGGCACGAAGACCATCGTGAACTCCAACATCGTCGACAACCGCGACTTCGGCATCGACGAGGGTTCACGCTTCAATAGCAACGGCCCCATCACCATCCGCAACACCTACATCGCGCACAATGGCCACGATCTGGCGCTCTACACCCACGCGATCACGGTCGTCCAGCCTGCCGCGCACGCGATCGCCATCCCCTGATCGCGGTTCGCACTCGTGACGGCTGGGACATTGGGAGGGCACAGCATGTCCGACGAGACACATGGCGATGAGCCCGCGCCCTGGGCGATGCAGCTCGTGCTGCACATGCGCAAGCAAGACGCTCCGTCACGGACGGAGTTGTGCGAGGCAGCAGCCCGTGCTGTCGTTGGCCTGCTGACTGCACCGGACGCGGCTGCGGGCGGGCTCTGGCTCGACGCGCTCACCACGTGGGCGAAAGACGGCCGCATCCGCAAGCACGCACGACGTGCGCGCGGTGCCACCTGGGACGCAGTGCAGGAACTGCCCGGGGTGACAGCCACCGTGGGCCGGGCGCAGGTTCGCGCCTTCCCACCATGCCCCGTCGATGTCGTTCCCGCACCGATCCGCAAGCTGCAGTTGTCCGGCAGCGAGCCCGACGAGTTGGGGGCCGTGGATCCGTCCACGTTCCCGGTCGGCTCCGTGATCGTCCACATCTCCGCCGCGCCAGCGCTGTCACTCGGCAAGGCAGCCGCCGCTGCCGCACACGCGGCGCAGCTGGCCCTCGCATCCATGCCGGACGAACGCCGCGAGGCATGGCGTGCGCTGGGCTATCCGGTGTCGGTCGTCCACCCCGATGTCGCGGGTTGGGCCCAGGCACAAACGGAGGCAGACGTCACCGTGCACGACGGTGGCTTCACGGAGGTGGCACCGAACACGGTGACATCGGTCGCACGCTGGCACTGAGCCGGCGCGCGCGCCCGCATCGCTGGCACGCCACGGACGAAGGCCCGCCCCGAGCGCAAACACGTTGCCCTAGTTGATGATCTCGCCGCGCTCATCGGCGAGGATGGCGGCCAAGCGCTCGCGCCACTGCTGCAGCGCCTCGGGCGTCAACCTGGTCCAGTCCGTCAGCTCCCGCACGATCCGCAGGGGTTCGCTGCTGCGGTAGGAGCGGGTGGGATTGCCCGGGAACTTCTTGTCGGTCACATTGGGATCGTCCTCAAACGGCCCGGTGGGTTCGACCTCGTACACACGGGGTTGCGCTGGCGCTCCCCGCAATTCGACCGCCAACTCGGCTGCGAGTCCAGCACCATCACGGAGGGCCGTGAAGTAGACGTGGCGCATGATCACGTCGGGACGGTAGTTGGACCGGAAACCGGGAAGCAGCAGGTCACCAACCTGCAGGTCTGCGACTGTGCCGTGGAAGAACGGACCCTCGTCCACCATGGCCTTCGCCCTCCGTGCCCGCGGCGCGGCGCCGCGCCGCACATTGTCCCTCAGAACGCGATGGCGCACACGGCTCGCGCGCCAGCCTTCGGTGCGTGCGATCCGCACGTCCGCCGTCCCGTCACCATGCGATTGCTACAGTGACGCGACGCCCCCGCACGCATCGGAGGTTCGCGGTGTCGGACACCACCTGCCACATGTCGATCTCGCTGGACGGCTTCGTCGCCGGGCCACACCAGAGCCGTGAGCACCCACTGGGGATGCGCGGCCAGGAGCTGCATGGGTGGCACATCGGCGACCCGCGCGCCACGACCGCCGACCGCGAGGCCACCGCGTGGCTCATGCGACCGCGTGGTGCCTACATTATGGGCCGCAACATGTTCGGCCCCATCCGCGGCGAGTGGGACGAGGACTGGCACGGCTGGTGGGGTGCCGAGCCGCCGTATCACGCACCGGTGTTCGTTCTCACGCACCATACGCGTGACCCGATCCACCTGGATGGGGGCACGTCGTTCCACTTCATCACCGACGGTTTTGCAGCGGCCTACGCAGCAGCCCGGGCGGCGGCAGGGGACGGCGGCGTGGACATCGCTGGCGGCGCATCGACAGTTCGGCAGGCGCTTGCCGCGGGCGTCATCGACGAACTCACGCTCGACATTGCGCCCGTCCTCCTTGGGGCAGGCGAGCGACTCTTCGATGGCATCGAGTCCTTCGACTTTGAGCCCGTCGAGGTCCTGCACTCGCCGCTCACGACGCACATCCGCTACCGCCGGAGGGCATGACCGCACATCGCGTGGACATCCGCGCCAGTGCATGGACAGCCGAGTGCGCTTCACGGAGCCTGCGTGCGCCTGCCGTCCCCGGGCGTCCACACGTACGACGCGCCCGCATCCAAATCGCGCTGTGCGTTGCTCAGTGGTGTGAGAGGGGCGTCGCGGTGGCGATCTGATTGCGGCCGTTGCGCTTGGCTTGGTAGAGCGCGGAATCCGCGGCGCCGATGGCCTCCTGCAGGCTGACGGGCCGTGCGGTCGAGATCGCGGTGGCGCCAATGCTCAAGGTGACCGGCTCGGCGTCATCGAGACACGGCACGTTGCCCACCGCCTGCCGGCAGCGCTCCGCGACCTCCATGGTGCGGTCGAGATCCGCCGAGGGCAGGACGACGATGAACTCGTCGCCGCCGATCCGGTACACGACGTCACTGCGGCGCAGGCACTCACGCAGCACACGCGCGACCGTGACGATGCAGCGATCCCCCGCCTGGTGGCCTTCGCTGTCGTTCACCTGCTTGAAGTGATCGATGTCGATGGCGAGCAGCCCGTAGGCACCGGTCGGCGGATGCTCCATGAGCCCTCGACGGTTCTGGCATCCGGTGAGTGGGTCGGTCTCGCTCACCTGCCGTAGGTGGTCGACGGTGTCCGCATGCTGGTGTTGGCGCACCAGTGCGTCGACGAGCGGGTGGAGCACGTCACTGAACTCCAGCACCAGGCTTCGCAGTTCCGCGATGGCGTGGCTGTCCGCGGCACCCAACAACTGCACTGCTGCCAACGGCTGACCGGGCAGCAGCACCACGTCCGGGCCCGTGGGATACGGAGCAGGCACACCATCGACGCTCCATCCCCACCTTCGCCATCCGACGTTGGGAATGAACACGATCATGTCGCAGCCCTCAGCCAGCCCGGTGCGTGCGATCACGCCATTCACAGCACCCAACCATGACGCGACGCCGGCGGTGCGCATGATGCTGCGCTGCAACTCGGCCCGACCCTCGGCCACCTGGAGGAAGCGCTGCAGGTCATGATCAGCGCTCTCCTGCACGAACAGCCCGCACTGCACCTGCTCCAGTGCCGCGAACGTGGGGCCCACTGCGGCGCCCTCGAACACGTACCCGTGCTGCGGTGCAACCCGCGCGATGTCGGGCCAACGCTGCTGCATGCGCTGCAGGCTTGCCCGCAGCAACGCTCCACTCGGCATGTAGTGCTGGTGGAACGGCCGCACCGCCTCCACGACGGTGTCGGGATCGTTGCAGACCAACATGCTCGGATCATCCACAAAGCCACCGAAGATGTCCGACGAGAAGAGCGTTGCAGACACCGGGTCATAGGTGACGAACGCGCCCGGGAAGTGCAGGTAGGGCGAGAACTGGAACTCGAGCGTGCGCCCATCCCCGAGCGGCAGTTCCCAGCCGTGGCGCTCGACGCGATACGACGGGAAGCGATGCCGGTAATGCTTCAGCAGCGCATCGCCACGCCATTCCGTGACCAGTTGCACGTCCGGTCGCGTCAGCACGTCCGACAGCGGCGTCAACGCGCCGGCGACGTCCGGATCAGGGTGATGGCACACAATCCAGGCGATGTCATCAAGGTCCACCACCTGTTGCACCTTCGCCAGCGTGTGCTCGATCGTCACCAGTGAACCCGGATCGATGAGCACGGACTGCTGGCCGTGGCGAATCAAGTAGGCGTGCAACTGGAACGCATCATCACCCAGTGTGTGGCCGACCCAGAACACATCCGGCGCCAACTCGACTGGTGCCTGCATACGCGGGCAAACCTCCACACGCCACGTCGCATCTCGGCATGCGCGAGGACCGCCATGCCGCTACCCACATCCCCCACAGGCAGCCCTCTGACGGCACTGCCGCACCCGACCAAGCGGCTGGGACGGTGCCATCGAAGGACGACGAGAGCGTAGGCAGCAGACCAAGCGGTTCAGCTTGCGACACCGGGGAAACCCCACGCGATAGGACCAATGACCCAGGCTGTCAGGGCGCGCCCAGCAGCGCCAGACGTTGCGTGTCGACGCAACGACGGCAGAGACTCGGCCAGCGCTCCGAGCGCGCACGCTTACCTCGGGAAGCGGCCGATCCTGATACCCGAGGCCTTGACCGATGCGGCGAGTAGGCGCTTCAGAATCCCGTCCTGGGGCCCACCCCAAGGTGCGGCACGGTGCTGACCGGGGTGCTCGCGCGCGTAGGCCTCAAACATCCGGTGCGAATCTTCCTCTGTCGGGAGATCACCTCCAGCATCAGCGCCAGCTGCATCGCCATCATCAATGCCCATGCCCGACGCCACCTCCCGCTCCATACATGGTAGGCCCGGTGTCCCGCCCCGCGCCCCAACGTTCCCCTCGGGTCAGTCCCCGCCGGGCTGCTTCCCGCTGTTCCGTGCGCAGGCAATGACGGGAACCCGTCCCATGGGCGAACGAAGTCGCGGAAACCCGTGCGGAGGACGACACAGCAGTGGCCAGACCCGAAGGCCTGGCCACTGCTCGTCTCGCCGAACACTCGGCGTCTACTTACTTAACCATGGGGCCAGTACTTACTTAGCCCCCATGGTGGAGGTGCCGGGAATCGAACCCGGGTCCGATGATGAGGATTGGAGCATTCTCCGGGCGCAGCCTCAGTTGGTGCGTTCTCGGCTTCCCTGCATCTCGTGGCTCGTCAGGGAACGCAGCCCAGTCACTGTCACTGTCCCTCAGATCCCCGTGACCGGGATCTGGCAGCTAGTCATCTTCACGACGCCGGTGACCACAGCGATGACGACTGTGGACCGACGGACTTCATTTAGTGCGCTTGCTTATGCAGCAAGGGCGAAGTCAGCACGACTGTTGTCGGCATTTATTGGTCCCGGGGACGGATTTGTGAGGTCACCCCGGCTACTCAGCCCGCTTCTCTCGTCTCAACGATCACCGTCGAAACCTGTCACCCCCCTGTTCAGTTGTGTCGTCAGGGTACCGCGAGGATCTGACACCTGCACAACGCTGGCCCGCCTTGGGCCATTCCCCCAGCGAATGCACAGTCCAGCGGGCACACCCGACGCTGGGAGTCAGGCAGCGGGGGCTGGATGCCCGAATAGGTAGCCCTGCGCCATGTGCCAGCCCGTCGCGCGCAGTACCTCGGCTTGGACGTCGAACTCCACGCCCTCGGCGATCGTCTCCAGCCCAAGGCCGGACGCGAGCGCGGCGATTGCGTGCACGAGGGCCACGGCCTCTGCATTGCCAGGCTCCAGGCCCACGACGAACGTGCGGTCCAGTTTGATCGCCGTCGCCGGCAGGTGCTGCAACTGCCCAATGGAGGTGTAGCCCACCCCGAAGTCGTCGATGTGCAGGCCGACGCCCATGGCCCGCAGCGCTTCGAGCCCGGCAACGGCGCGCGGCGTGAGGGCGAGGGCCGTGCTCTCGGTGATCTCGAGCACGAGCCGATCGGGCCGCGCACCCGTCTCCTCCAGCACAGCGAGCACGTCCTGCAGCCACTGTGGCTCCGCGATCTCCACCGCCGACACGTTGATGCTCACTGGCACCTCGAGTTGCGCATGCGCGACGAGATGATGACACACTGCGCGCACCACGAAGCGCCCGAGGGGTATGACCAGACCCGATGCCTCCATCACCTCGATGAAGGCAGCCGGTGCCAGCAGCCCGCGTTGCGGATGCTGCCAACGCACCAGCGCCTCAAACCCGCAGACGGCACCGTCATCCAAGCGAACCTGCGGTTGGTAATGCAGCACGAACTGCCCGGCATCCAGCGCGTTGCGGAGATCGTGCTCGAGTTCAAGCGGGGCGATGGCCTCGCCCTCGCTGTAGGCGCGACTCAAGATGTGGAAGCGCGATCGTCCTTCGCCCTTGGCGCGCAGCAGTGCCTGATCTGCGTCACGGAGCAGGCTCACCGCTGTGGCGTCCGGCCCGGCGAGCGCGATGCCGATGCTGGCGCTGCGCGAGATGCGTCGGCCGAAGGCAACCGTCTCCTGCGCCACCGCCTCGAGCACCCCTGCCGCAACGAACCCCAGGCCCTCGGTGGACGGGCAGGCAGGGCAGACGACAAGCAAGCCGTTGCCCTCGAAACGCCCGAGGACGAACTGCTCCGGAAGCGCCTCTCGAATCGCCTGCCCTAGCGTGCGCAGCACCGCGTTGCCCGCCTCGAAGCCGAAGGTGCGGTTGATCACGTGGAACTCCGAGAGGTCAACGAGCATCACTCCGACGGCCGTCGGCATCCCCGCGTGGGCGTCAAGGGCAGCCTGCAGCTCGGACGTCATGCGCGTGGCACTTGGCAAGCCGGTAACGGCGTCGACGTCCACGAGCTGCTGTAGCGAAGCGCGGTCGGCGCGGTTCGCGGCCACAGCCCCGGCGAGCAGCCAAGCGGCGACGGGCAAGGAGATAAGGAAGGCCTGCGTGCTGAAGCCGGCAATACGAAGGTCGCCACCGCTGGCTGCGATGAATGGGCCGAGACGCAGCGCCGTGGCGTAGGTGGCGCCCAACGCCACGAGCGCGAGTTCGATGGCAAGAAGCACAGGTGGGTACACGGCGGCGAACATGACGATGAGTGGCACCACGAGGAAACTGAGCCCGAGGTATCGCTCACCCGTGGCGTGCACGAAGGCAGCAAACTGCACGAACGCCGTGACGGCCACCCAGGCGCTGCCGCTGCGCCACATCCGACCGCCACCAGAGCGCCAATGGCGGCGGCGCGAGGCCAGCAGCACGACGGGGACGAAGACGAGGATGCCGATTGCCGTCCCCAGCGCCACCCCGACCACCGGCACGAGCAGGCCGGTGAACTCCGGGGGCGTCCAGACGATCCAGATGACGAGGGCGACAGCGGCTCGCGCCAGCCCCGTCCCACCGGCGACCCGCAGGAACGCCCACGCCTCCATGACGGTGGCTGGTGTGCGTGGCACGGATCGCTGCAGCCAGCGGGCGCTCGCCACGAAGATCACCGCATCCGCCAGGCCCCGAACCGACGATGGCTGCCAGTCGAAGCCAGCGCGCATGTAGGTGGCCGCGGTGATGATGCCGAACACGGTGACGTAGACGAGCCAGCGCCGACGACCGATGCGCGCCAGCACGGCCAGGCCGATGGCACCCGTCCAGGTGATGGTGAAGCCACGGTCGCGGAGCGATGGCATGGCGAGGAGAGCCGACGCCACCGCGACGAGCATCGCCCCCACGATGTCGGCGACCATTGTGGCGGCGGTGTTCGCGCGTAGCGCGCTGCGCATGTCACCCCACACAGACCCAACCTCGCGCGAATGGTGGCATACACGGGAGTAGCCCTGTGCGCCGAAGCGATTCGGGGCCGATACGGCGCGTGTCCCTCGTTCCACGGTGGCTGGATTTGAGGTTGGGACGAATGCATCGTCGCGCGCGTTGGGCTCTTGGGCGCCGGTCTCACATGCCAGCGATCGGCGTCCGTGCCCGGCACCGTGCGCCCTGGCGTGCCGAGGCCAGCTACGGCACCGTCAGTCGGGGCGAGGCGCCTGCCCGCTGCGGTGGTTCCAGGAGCGTGACCCCAGGGCGATGACCCCCAGCACCATCCCAACCTGCAGCGCCACACCCCACGGTGACCGGATGCCCTCGAGCAGCAGGTCGCCGGCAGACGAGGACTTCACCAGGTGGGCACCCGTGACGTAGAGCGAGTACGAAATCGTGCGTCCCAGGCCGAAGGCGATGAGCAACGGCTGCAGACGGACCGTGCGCATGATGCCGGCTGCGGTGAACAGCTGCGCCGACGAGATGGGCGAGACGAGGAACAGGGCGAGCACCGCGAGCGCTCGTCCGCGCACCGCCGTCACTGCCTCGCCAGCCGATCGCATGTTGGCCACGTAGCGCTTGGGCATCCAGCGGGTGGTGCGCCGCATCACAAGGGCCAGCACGGCGCGTCCACTCACGGCGCAGAGCACGCCGATGATGACGAGGGCGGGCGCGCGCATCTCGTGGTTGAGTTCGAACCACACGAGGATCGACCACGTCGGAGGCGCGAAGGCGGGCACCGCGTTGGCAACGAACACGGCGAGCGCGAGCAGCAGGTACTGCACGCCGCCCACAGTAGGCGATGGCGCGCTGGCTCAGCCGTCGTAGCGTCCCTTGGAACGCCTACCCACGGCCTTCGCCATCTCGCGGGCGGCGTCAACGTGAGCAGCGAACGCGCGTGGCACCGTTGCCTTCTCCATCCGCGATCTGTTGTTTTGGGCCTGAAAATCGCGGATTTCGGGCCCGAAACAACAGATCGCGGGGAATGCGGGGAGGGTGGTGCGCCGGTGCTGCGCGGGGGCCGCCGACGAGTCGGCAGAGGGACGGATCGACGGGCTCAGCCGTCGTAGCGTCCCTTGGAACGCCTGCCCACGGCCTTCGCCATCTCGCGGGCGGCGTCGCGCTCGGCGATGGCATGACGCTTGTCATGCGCCTTGCGCCCCTCGGCGAGCCCGATCTCGACCTTCGCGTACCCGTCCTTGAAGTACAGCTGCAGCGGCACGATGGTGAAGCCCTGTCGATCAACAGCCATGCGCAGCTTGCGCAACTCGGCACCGTTCAGCAGCAGTTTGCGCTTGCGACGCGGTTCATGGTTGGTCCAGGTGCCCTGGTCGTACTCGGGGATGTGCACGTTGTGCAGCCATGCCTCGCCCTCGTCGATGGTGACGAAGCCGTCCACCAGCGACGCGCGTCCGGCGCGCAACGACTTCACCTCGGTGCCGACGAGGACCAGACCGGCCTCGTAGGTCTCCTTGATGGCGTAGTCGTGGCGCGCCTTGCGGTTCTGCGCGACGAGGGTGCGCCCCTTTTCCCTGGGCATGGGGGGTAGCGTACGCGGCTACGACGGCTGGCCGCGGCGCGGAAGGCGCAGCATGCGGATCACCGCGACGATGAAGCCGAGGACGCCGAAGCCACCGAACAGGATGGCGCCAAGCGACTGCACGGCCAGGATGAACTGGATGCCCACCATGGCACCGGGCATGCCGACGATGCCGGCGACGAAGCAGCCACGCAGTGTGCGGGTACGCCATGCGATGACCATGGCCGACGCGCTGCTCACGACGTCGATGAGCGCGAGCACCGTCACCACCATTGCGAGTGACTGCATGGGCACCTCCTGCCCCGGACGCTATCGCGTCCGCCGCCGTCGCTTCACTCCTGCAACGACCCGCGACACGCCGTGTCAGCGGGTCGTTGCAGGAGTGAAGCGCAAGAGGGGCAGCCACACGTGACGCGGGCACTGGCACTCGGGCGCGTGACGGGGGCTCGTCAGCAGCGGATTGGCACCTTGGGCATGCCGAACCATCCACGCGGGTCGTAGGCGGTGCCGTCGATGCGCACCTCGAAGTGCAGGTGCGGCCCGGTGGCCCAGCCCGTGGCACCGACGCGCCCGATGACCTGCCCGCGCTTCACGTGCTCGCCCGCCTTCACGAGCGCAACGCTCTGGTGCGCGTACAGCGTGGTGAGGCCGCTGCCATGCGCGAGCAGCGTGTGCAGGCCGTCGGGTCCGCCGTTGATGACGGACACGACGATGCCATCGGCCGCCGCATAGATGGGCTGCCCATACCCGGCGCCGATGTCGATGCCTGTGTGACACGACTTGTAGCCGTACACCGGGTGGATGCGCGGGCCCGGCCCCTGCGTGATGACGCGCGTGGTCGTGGGCCACAGCAGCTCACCGGTGAAGGTGAGGCCCGACCCGAGCTTCGAGCCCTGCCGCGCCTGCGCCTCCAACCTCGCCTGCTCGGCCTTGAGCTCGTCGTAGCGCTTCTTCACCTCGGCACGATGCGACTGTGCCACCTTGAGTGCCGCCGCCTGCGTCTTGGCCGCCGCGTCGTACGCCGCCTTCGCGTCAGCCGCCTTGCGGGCGGTGTCCTTGGCCGCGATCGCCGACGCATGCACGGCGTCCTTCTTCTGCTGCAGTTGCGCCTCCAACTGCTGCAACTGCGCCTTCTGCTGCGTCACCTGCGCCTTCACGACCGTGAGGTTGCTGATGGTGGCGGCCTTGCTGCGCGTCCATGACTGGATGATCTGCAGGCGCTCGGTGAGGTCCTGCGGTGAGGTCGCACTCAGGAGGGCATCGAGCTGCGACAGCGGCCCACTGCGGTACACCTGCTGGATGAGCTCGGTGACGAGCCGATGCTCACCGTCGAGCTTGGACTGCGTGAGCGACAGCTTGCGGGCCGCCGCATCGGTACGCGCCTGCGCCGACGCCAGTTCCGCGCCAGCGCGAGCGTCGGCCGTCTGGGCGGCCGACGCGGCCTGATTGGCCGCCGTCATCACGGACTGCGCATGCGCGAGCGCCGACTGCGCCGCGTAATAGTCGGCCAGCGCCTTCTTCACCGTGGCGTTCGCGGCAGCAACATCCTCGCCGGCGGCCTGGATCTGGTTGTTCAACGAGTTCGCGTTCGCGGTGCGGTTGGCGGCCGAGGCCGTCTGCCAGGGCATCGCGAGGACGACCACCAGGGCAGCTGCGAGGACGGAGCGCACCCGCACGGTCACACCCGCAGGTACCGGCGCAGCGTCACCGACGCTGCCACGACGGCGAGTGCGACGCCCGTGAGCACCACCTCGAGGATGGTCCACAGGATGACGTCCCACCCGATGAAGGTGGTGAACTGGAAGGTCGATGCGAGGGTGCGGTCGATGAGGAAGGCCTTGACGGCCACCAGCCCGAGGGCGGCCACCACGCCACCGGCGAAGGCAGCCACCGCCGCCTCGAGCACGAACGGCATGCGGATGGCTGCGTTGGACGCGCCGACGAGCCGCATGATGGACGTCTCACGACGTCGCGAGAAGGACGCGACGCGCATGGTGTTCGCGATGAGGAGCACAGTGACGAGCAGCATGGCGAAGGCGATGGCGAGCGCCAGCGCCTGCAGACCACCGAGGGCCCGGAAGAGCCGGTCGAGCGCCTGCCGCTGGTCCTGCACGTCCTCGATGCCTGGACGTCCGGCGAATGCGGACGCGATGACGGCGAACTTCGTGGGATCCGACAGCTTCACCCGATATGACTCGGGCATCTGGTCGACGGTGGCATTCTGCGCCAGCGGCGAGCCCTTGAACTGCTGCTGGAAGCGCTGCAGTGCCTGCGCCTTGGATTCGTAGTAGACCTTCTGCACCAACGGCTTCAGCGAGTTGAGGTCGGCGAGGATCTGCTGCTTCTGCACATCGGTGACGGCGCCGCCGCTGCAGGACGGGGCCTCACTCACCGGCCCGCACAGGAAGATCGACACCTCGACCCGGTCGTACCAGTAGTCCTTCATCTGCGAGACCTGTGCCCGCACGAGCAGCGCGGCGCCGAAGAGCGACAGCGACACACCCACGGTGATGACGACGGCGAGCGTCATGTTGAGGTTGCGGCGCAGGCCGTTGCGCACCTCGGAGAGGATGAACGACAAACGCATCAGACGGCGCTCCCGTACACACCGCGCGACTGATCGCGCACCAGGCGCCCGGACTCCAACTCGATGACGCGCTTGCGCATCTGGTCGACGATGGCGGCGTCGTGCGTGGCCATGACGACCGTGGTGCCGATGCGGTTGATGCGGTCGAGCAGCTTCATGATGCCGATGGAGGTCTCGGGATCGAGGTTGCCGGTGGGCTCGTCGGCCAACAGGATCTGCGGCCGGTTGACGAAGGCCCGCGCGATCGCGACACGCTGCTGCTCACCGCCGGACAGCTGGTCGGGGTAGCGGTCCTCCTTGCCCTCGAGCCCCACGAGCTCGAGGACGTTGGGCACGACACCCGCGATCTCGGCCGATGACTTGCCGATGACCTCGAGGGCGAAGGCGACATTGCCGGCGACCGTGCGGTTCGGCAGCAGGCGGAAGTCCTGGAAGACCGTGCCGATCTGGCGCCGGAGCGCGGGCACCTTCCAACCGGCGAGCTTCGTGAGGTCCTTGCCCGCCACGTAGATGACGCCCGACGTGGGGCGCTCCTCACGCAGGCACAGGCGCAGGAAGGTCGACTTGCCGGAGCCCGAGGCACCCACGAGGAAGACGAACTCGCCCTTCTCGATGTCGACGGAGATGTCACGGAGCGCTGGGCGCTGCTGGCCCTTGTGCACCTTGGTGACGTTCTCGAATCGGATCACGCGCCTGGTCTTTCGTGCGGGGAAGTCGACGCGGTGAGTCTACGGAAGCACCCGCCCGAGGCTGGCCACGGCACGCCCGACGGGGTCACCTTGGCCGGATCCTCACGATCCCCTGACTCGAGGTCAGGCGGTCTGGCCCTGCTTGCGCCAACGGATGGCCGCCTCGATGAAGCCGTCGATGTCGCCATCGAGCACGGCCGAGGTGTTGCCCGTCTCGAAGTCGGTGCGCAGGTCCTTCACCATCTGGTACGGGTGCAGCACGTAGGAGCGCATCTGGTTGCCCCACGAGCCGCTGGAGTCGCCCTTGAGGGCGTCGAGCCTGGCCTGCTCCTCCTGACGGCGGCGCTCAAGCAGCTTGGCCTGGAGCACGACCATGGCGGTGGCGCGGTTCTGGATCTGCGAGCGCTCGTTCTGACACGACACGACGATGCCGGTCGGCAGGTGGGTGAGGCGGACGGCGGAGTCCGTGGTGTTCACGCCCTGGCCGCCGGGGCCGGACGAGCGGTAGACGTCGACGCGGATCTCGTCCTCGGGGATCTCGACGGACTCCGTCTGCTCCAGCACCGGGATGACCTCGACGCCGGCGAACGACGTCTGACGCCGGCCCTGGTTGTCGAACGGCGAGATGCGCACGAGCCGGTGCGTGCCCTGCTCGACGCTGAGCGTGCCGTACGCGTAGGGGGCATGCACGGCGAAGGTGGCCGACTTGATGCCCGCCTCCTCGGCGTACGAGATGTCGTACACCTCGGTGCCCCAGCCGTGCCGCTCGCAATAGCGGAGGTACATGCGCAGCAGCATCTCGGCCCAGTCGGCGGCGTCCACGCCACCGGCCTCGGAACGGATGGTGACGAGAGCCTCGCGCGCGTCGTACTCGCCGGAGAGCAGGGTGCGCACCTCGAGTTCGGAGACGGACGCGTGGAGTGCGTTGATCTCACGCTCGGCCTCGGCCATGACGTCGGCGTCCTGCTCGGCCTCCGCGAGTTCGAGCAGCACGGGCACGTCGTCCACGCGGCGGCGGAGCGACACCACACGATTGCGCTCGGCCTGTACCGCCGAGAGGCGCGAGGTGACGCGCTGGGCGTTGGCCTGGTCGTTCCAGAGGTCGGGAGCGGCGGCCTGCTCCTCAAGCTCGGCGATCTCACGCGCCATCCGATCGACGTCGAGGACCTTCTCGATGCTCGTGAGGGTCGCGTCGACCTCGGTCCAGGTTTCGCGCACATCAGCCATGATGGGCCAGTCTAGTTGGCAGCCAGGGCGAGCCCCCGCGCCACAAGCCCCGTGACCTGCATCCCCGCCTCCCCGTGATCTGTTGTTTTGGGCCCATTCCTGGCGGAATTCGGGCCCGAAACAACAGATCACGGGGCGAGGCCGCACCGGGCGGACGGCGTTGGGGTCAGGGCGCCGCAACGGGCGGACGGGCATCGGCAGCCGCACGCAGACGCACCCCCGCAGGCACGAGGACGGCCCCGATGGGCGGTGGCAGAGCGGCCGACAGCACCACATGCACGCCGTCGGGTCCCACCGCCACGGCATCGACGCGCACATCCGTGAGCCGGGTGTCCGCATCCGCCGCCACCGCCAGCATCGCCTGCGCCTCGGCACGCTCCGGGTCCCCGCCCGCGCGGGCCGCGGCCATCGCGGCATCGTCGGCCACCATGGCGAGCAGCGTGCGACGCATGCGCAGGGACGACGCGTCCGCCAGGGCGAGCACGGTGGCGAGGACGAGCAATGTGCTCCCGATGGCGAGGATGAGCACCGTGCCGTCCTCGCGTCGCCACCACACGCGCCTCATGCCGCGCCGCCGATGACGATGGTGCGAGCCGCCCGCACGGGCACGGCGCGCACGAGCGCGCCGGCACCCACGTGCACCGGCACCTCGACCGCCACGGTGACGGTCGTGCCCGGCGCGTGGCAGTCGGCTGACGGGCAGCTGATGCGCACCGCGGTGTCGTCAATGAGCAGCCCGTGGTTGCGTCCGGCGATGGCCGCCGAACGCACTGCGGCGAAGCGCCCCACCGCGTCCGAGCTCGCCGCGAGGTAGGCGCGGGATGCCATCTGCACGGCTCCGTGCACCCCCACCACCGCGCTCTCGAGCTGGGCCAGCGCCACAACGCCGATGGTGAGCGGCACGAGCAGGCCGACGACGATCGCCACATACTCGACCACGGCATTGCCGGCCTCGCGTGCACCCGTGGCCACCGGGCCGATGGTCGCGCGCCACCTCCACATCACGGCACCACCCCCGCGTAGGCGGACGCGGTGGCCACCATGCCGGTGTTCACAAGCGGACCGAGCACCGGCACCGTGGCCCCGACGCGCAGCGTGAGCGTGTTGAGGGTGCGGGCCCAGCGCACGCTCGTGATGGCGTCGGGTCGCAGGCCATCCGCGACGAGGCTGCGCAGGCGCGCCTCCCCCGCCGCTGTGTCACCACCACCTGCCACCGCCACCCGCACCGCCTCCTCCGCTGCACCCGCCACCACGGCGTGCGCGTGCAGCGTGAGCACGAGTTCGAGCAGGGCGAGCACGAGCAGCAGCACCAGCGGCGCCACCAGCACGAAGCCCGCGGGCGCGGAGCCCGCGGGGCAACGGCGACCCGCGACGGCGTCACACCGACGAGACGGAGACGAGCGCACGGTTGAGGATCGCGGTGAGTTGGCCGTCAGCGATGAGCCAGATGGCGGTGACAAGCCCAGCGGTCATCACCGTGACGAGCACCCATCCGGGCACGTCCCCTCGGTCGGAGCGCAGGCGCCGGGCGAAGGTCTGGAGTGGTCGGGACATGGGGGGCTTCCTTTCCTCGGGGTTGGACGGGCGACGAGCGGGGTACGGGCGCAGCGCAGGCGGGCGGTCAGCCGGGGTTGGCGAGGGAGCCGAGCTCGGCGAGGCCCGGGAACAGGGCGACGACCACGACGGCCGGCAGCACGAGCAGCACGATGGGCACGAGCATGAGCGCCTCCTTGCGACCGGCTCGCTCGAGCAGCAGGCGCCTCGCCTCCGCCCGGGCGTCGCTCGCCTGCGCATGCAGCACCTCGCGGATCGGGGTGCCCCGCTCGACGGTGATGCGCAGGGCGTCGACGAAGCGCGCGACGGGCGCCACGGGCACACGTTCGGCAACCGCGGCCAGCGCCGCGTCGAGGGGCATGCCGGACGCGGTGTCCTGCAGGACGCGCGTGAACTCACCCGCGAGCGGCCCGTCCCCGCCCGTCGACGCCAACTCCAGGCCGTGTGCGAGGCCGGCGCCGGATGCCACTGCGATGGCGAGGGTGCTGGCGATCCCGGGCAACTCCACCGTCGCCTCCGCCAGCCGACGACGACCCGCGCGATCCAGCCGTTGCTCGGCCAGCAACCACCCCGCAAGGGTGCACACGGCTAGGAGCACGACGACCGCTGCCGGCTGGTGCACCAGGCCGGCCACCGTCATGGCCGCGACGACGAGCAGCCCCGTCGCCAGGCCCACGCTGGCGGCGAGCAGGCACTGCAGCAGGTGCGCCGTGGGATCGGCCGCGAGCCCCGCCCGCACTTGGCGCGTGGCGATGCCCCGCATTCGCGCGGCCCCAGCCAGTCGCGGCAGCCAACTCCCCCGCGCTGCGCTGGGCGCCCGATGTGCGGCGATACGCAGCCGTACCCGCCGACCCACCCATGGGGTCGGGGCGGTGATGACGAGGTGGGCACCCGTGCCGATCGCGAGGCCGAGCAGCGCGCCAAGGCCGTTCATGCCGGCACCTCCTCGAGTCGGGCGATGCGCAGCATCACCGCGTAGGCGAGAGCAGACGACACCGCCACCCCGATGAGCACCGCCATGCCCGTCCCGGTGCGGAAGGCCGCCATGGTGCTGGGTCGGCTGGCGAGCAGGGTGAGCACCACCCACGGTGCCGCCACCGCCATGCGGGCCGAGTTCACTGCCCAGGACTGCCGCGCACGCACCTCGCCACGCACCTGCAGGTCCAGGCGCAGGTAGGTGGCGAGTGACCGCAGCACCTGGGTGAGGTCACCGCCTCCGACGGTGCGGGCGATGGCGAGTGCGCGCGTCGCATCATCGACGATCGGGTCGCCGGCACACCGACGCAGCTCGTCGAGCGAGCCCACGAAGTCAGCGCCGCGCGCATAGCGCACCGCGAAGGCATCGAAGATCGGACGCATGTCCGCGGGCGCGTGACGCCCGGCATGCAGCAGCGCCTCGGGCAGGTCCATGCCCGCGCGCACCGCACTCGTGACGTCGTCGAGCACCGCGGGCCAAGCGAGCGCGCGTTGCCAGTGCGCGTGCTGCGCGCGCCGATGGCGCACCATGGCCGGCACCCGTGCGGCAATCACGGCGGCCAGCAGCGCGGCCACCGGCACCGTCGTGATGAGCAGCGTGAGCGACGCGGCGGCCAACGCGGCCGCGACCGCCCAGGCGGGGTCCCCGCGATGGGCACGGCGACGGCGTCGGGCTGGCCGAGGGTCGCGCACACCGACGAGCAGCAACAGCGCTCCGACAAGCGCGACCATGGGGATGGCGACGCTCATCGCGCCCCCGATCGCAGCAGACTGTCCAGCCGGAACCCATGGGCAGCGAAGCGCTCCTCGCGTCGCGGCCGGCCCACGTCACGCACCAGGCGTCCCGCGCGACGCGCGAACACGGGCTCGGTGGCAACACTCCGCCCGTCCGACTCCCCGGTGACGGCGGTGATCTCCTCGACCCGGCGGCGCCCGTCGGGGGTGGGACGCAGGTGCACGACGAGGTCGACGGCAGCAGCAACCGTCGGCACCACGAAGCCGCTCGTGATGTTGGCGCCCGCGAGCAGCGGCAGGGTGCACAGCTTCGTCACCGCCTCGGCGGCACTGTTGGCATGCAGGGTCGCGAGGGCAGGTTGGCCGCTGTTCATTGCGATGAGCAGGTCGAGGGCCTCCGCCTGCCGCACCTCGCCGATGACGAGACGATCAGGGCGCATGCGCAGCGACGCCTTCACCAGGCGACGCAACGGCACCGCACCGGTGCCCTCGAGGGACGCGGGTCTCGTCTGCATGCGCACCCAATCGGGGTGGCGCAGGCGCAGCTCCAGCACCTCCTCGCAGGTGACGATGCGTTCATGCGCAGGTACCGATGCGAGCAGGCAGCCGAGCGTCGTCGTCTTGCCCGCGCCCGTGCCCCCGGACACGAGGATGTTGAGACCGCTCACGACGGATGCGTGGAGGAACGCGGCGGCCTGCTGCGTGAGCAGCCCCTCGGCCGCGAGCTCCTGCACCGTGCCGGCACGGGCGACGAACTTGCGCACGTTGATGCTCCAGTGCTGCGGCACGATGTCCGGGATCACCGCGTGCAGCCGGCTGCCGTCCGGCAGCGTGGCGTCGACGAAGGGCGTGCTCAGGTCGAGGCGACGGCCGGTGCCACGCAGCATGCGCTCGACGAGGTCGCGCACCTGCCCATCGGTGAGCACGAGCGACGTGAGCTCACTGCGACCGTCCCGGGCGACGAAGATGCGGTCGGGCGCGTTGATCCACAGTTCCTCGACCGTCGGATCGTCGAGGAACGGCTGCAGCGGCCCGAAGCGGGCGTCCGCAAGGCCCAGGTGCGCGTCCATGGATGCACCCCAGCAGTGGGACCCCTGTGGACGACGGTCGAGTTGCGGGCGCGCGCCGCCCTGCGCTCACGCGAGACGCCGGGCCGTGGCCCAGCGGGTGAGCTCACGCCGGTTGGACAGCTGCAGCTTGCGCAGCACCGCCGACGCATGCGTCTCGATGGTCTTCACGCTGAGCACGAGCTCGGCGGCGATCTCCTTGTAGGTGTACCCGCGGGCGAGCAGCCGCATGACCTCACGTTCGCGCGGGGTGAGTCGGTCGAGTTCCTCATCCGCGTCGGCGGCCTCACCCATGAACGCGTCGAGCACGAAGCCGGCAAGCCGGGGTGAGAAGACGGCATCGCCATTGGCCACACGCGCAACGGCATCGACGAGGTCGGGGCCGGCGATGGACTTCGTCACGTAGCCACGCGCCCCGGCACGCACCGCCGCGATGACGTCCGCTGGCGCATCGCTCACGCTGAGGGCAAGGAATGCCGTGCTGCCGAGCTGGTCCTGGCAGGCGCGCAGCACCGCCAGCCCGCCGCCATCGGGCATGTGGACGTCGAGCAGCACCACGTCCGGTTGCTGCGCCCGCACCAGCGCGATCCCCGAAGCCACACCATCGGCCGCGGCCACGGACGCCACCACACCCTCGAGCTCGGCGCGCACGCCGGCGCGCACCATGGCGTGATCGTCGACGATGACCACGCGCAGGGCGTCGGCCGCCTTCATGCGGTGCGCCCGCGGGGCAGGAGCAGGGCCACCTCAGTGCCGGCACCCGGTGCGGAGCGCACGGTTGCCGAGCCGCCCGCCCGCTGCATGCGGCCGACGATCGACTCCCGCACGCCGGCGCGATCGGTTGGCACATCCTCCATGCGGAAGCCGCGCCCTCGATCGCGCACGAACACCGAGACGGTGTCGGGCTCCACCTCCGCATACACCTGCACCGAGGGCGCACCGCTGTGGCGGGCCGCGTTCACCATCGCCTCCTGGGCGGCCGCGAGGAGCGCCTCGACGGGCGCATCCACCGGCACGTCGCCAACGGTGATGACATCCACCGTGACGCCGTAGCGCGCCTCCGCCTCGTGCGCCGCGCGCTCGAGCAGCGGGGCGAAGGCAACCGCACCGCGAGGCTCGCCGTAGAGCCAGGCCCGCAACTCCCGTTCCTCGGCCCGCGCAAGCTGCTGCACCTGGGGGGCATCGTCCGCGTGACGCTGCACGAGGGTGAGCGTCTGCAGCACCGAATCGTGGATGCGCGCTGCCATCTCCGCACGCTCGTCCGCCCGTGCCCTCGCCGCGCGACGTTCCACCTCGCGCCGCCACCGGGCGTTGAGCCAGGGGAAGGCCACGAGCAGCAGGCCGACGATGAGCAGCAGCGTGGTGGCGAGGCCCTGCAGCATGGTGCCGACGTCCACGCGGGTGAGGGCGATGCCGACGATCGCGGTGAGCACGGCGCCGGCACCGAGCACCAGCGGCCACGCCTCGCGACGGCCGCCGTCGCCGGCGGCATCGCGGGCGAGGCCCACCGCCTCGCGACGCCACTGCATGCGCTGCACCTCATCGGCACGACTCCAGACGAGCGCGATGCCGAGGGAGCCGAGGATGAGCGGCAGCAGGGTGCCGAGCCATGACGTGAAGCCGAGTGCGGTGAGCGTGACGATCCCCACGACCGCGAGGACCGACGTGACGAGCAGCGCACCGAGTCCGCGGGTACGCGGATGCGCCGTGGATGCCTCGTGGGGGTCAAGTGGCAGCAGGGCCCAGAAGGCGAGGTAGGCCAGCAGGCCCGTGCCCTTCGCCAGCACCGCAGCCGCGATGAAGGCCACCCGCAGCCAACGCACATCGAGGTGCAGGTGTGCGGCGAGGCCCGTGCACACGCCGGCGATCATCCTGCCCTCGACGAGGCGAGTGGCACGTGTGCGATCCACGCAGCCATTGTCCTCGTCCGACGCCCGAGTGCACGCGTCCTGGACGGAGATCAGGGGAATCTCAGGGTCGATCCCCGATGCCGGGGCCGTCGCGGGCGTCGACACTGGAGCCATGAGCGAACAGCAGCACCCCGCAATGCGGCCGCCCCTCCGCCGGAGCCGGGAGGACCGCGTCATCGCCGGCGTCTGCGGCGGGATCGCACGCACCCTCGGCATCGACCCGATCATCGTGCGCGTCATCGTCGCCGCCTTCACCATCGCGGGTGGCGCGGGGCTGTTCGCCTACGCGCTCGCCTGGTTGCTCATCCCGGACGACACCGGCGCCACCGTCGTCTCGTCGCATCGCGAGGGCTCACGACTCGGCAAGCTCATCCTCGCCATCGTCCTCGCCGCGCTCACACTCGCCGCAGTGGCCAACCTCACGCCATTCAACGGCCAGGGCGCCTTCGGCGTGTTCCTGCTCGTGCTCGTCGGCGTCGTCGTCTGGCAGGCCTTCGGCCAGGACTGGTTCCGTGGCACGCGCGAGACGCACACGACGGAGTGGGCGGGCAGTACCGTCACCGTCGACAAGGGGCCCGACGGCAAGACCGTCACCATCGAGACACCGGCGGGCACCGCGTTCGTGCATGACGCCCCACGCTCACCGATCGGACGCGTCGTGTGGAACCTGCTGCTCATCGTCATCGGCGTCGCCATCGCCATGCACTGGGCCGGCAGCACGATCTCGTATCCCATCGTGCTCGCCGTGATGCTCGCCATTGTCGGCCTCGGCCTCGTGGTGTCTGCCTTCGCCGGGCGTGCCCGCGGGCTCATCGCATTGGGCCTGCTGCTCACCGCACTCGCGGCGCCGCCCGTGTGGCGTGGTCACACCGACGTCGGCAACCGCACCTGGATTCCGGTGGCGACGGCCCCTGCGGGCGCGTACTCCCTCGGCGTTGGTGACGCCACGCTCGACCTTCGGACGCTGGACGGCTCGATGCCGAGCAGCGGGTCTGCCTCCGTTGGTATCGGCACCCTCCGGGTCCTCATCCCGTCACAGTCGAACGCCGAGTACGTGCTCACCACGCACGTCGCCCTCGGCCAGCTGCGCACCCCCGACACCGCGGATCGCTCTGGATCCGACGTATCGCGGCAGCTGGTCCTCGGCGCCACCGACACACCCGGCGCTCCGGTCATTCGCTACGACCTCTCCGTCTCGATCGGCACCCTGGAGGTGCGCTATGCGTAGTCACGACTTCGACGGCACGGCCTTCGTCTGGGGCTTGGTGTTCCTCATCGTTGCGGGGCTCGTCGTCCTGCGGGAGACCATGGACGTGAGCCTTGACCTGCGCTGGCTTGTCCCCGGCGCGCTCATCGTGTTCGGTGCGGCGGGCATCGCGAAGGCCATCCGCAACGGACGTCGCTCGCTACCATGAGCCTGTGGCCAAGACCGTCGACCTGACCTTCCCGATCCCCATGACTGCGGGGGCGGTCCGGGGTCGACTCATGGACCCCGCCGAGCTTGAACGTCTTGCGCAGGCGTCGGCTCCGCTCGCGTCGGCCGCCGAGGTGCGCCCCGACGGAACCTCGGTGATCAGCCGCGTCTATGCGGCACCGTCGACGCTGCGCTCCTTCCTGAAGTCCGACAGCATCGAGTTGCTCGAGACGAGGGTGCCGACCCAGCAGGGCTTCGACGTGCACGCCGAGGTGACCGGCCTGCCGATCACCATCACCGGCACCCTGGAGTTCAAGGAGCATGACGACCGCTGCGTGCTGCACGTGGTGGTGACGATCGAGGCCCGCATCGGCCTTGCCAGCGCACTTGCGGAGGCCATCGTGCGCGAGCACTTCGAGCAGGCGGTGCGAGCCGAGGCCGAGGCGCTCGCCTGAGCGCGCGGTCGGTGCGGCAGCCCGCAACGCCTCAGCGTGCGAGCAGGCCGTCGAACTCCGTCGGTGCGAACCATTGCAGCGCCTCGTCGTCATCGGGATCGAGCCGGAACAGGCAGGCCACGTCGTGGTCGCGCACCACACCCGCGACCTCCACCTCACCGTTCACACCCTCGTCGCCCATCATCGTGGTGGGCAGGTCGCAGGCCATGGCGAGGTGAGCGGACGACTCCGACGCCGCCGTGAGTGAGGCGATGAACTCGCGGCCCTCGTCGTCCTCATCGGGCAGCGCGAGCGCAAGTTGCCGATTGGCTGCCCAGGCACGTCGCGCCCCAATCGTCCAGAAGCCCTCGGCACGCCGACGCTCGACGTCGGCGACCGTCACCGGGATGTACACGCGCATGGCGCCATCATGCCAGCGGCAGCCCGAAGATGGCCTCGAGCTCTGCCGCGGTCTCGGCGTAGGTGCGGTGGTGCACCCCGACCCAACCCAGTGCCACTGCGGCATCCACGTTGTGCCGGAGGTCATCGACGAACACGCACTGTTGCGGCTCGAGCCCGAGCCGATCGGAGGTGAGGTGGAAGATCGCGGGCTCCGGCTTGCGCAGCCCCACCTCCCCCGAGATGACGACGACGTCGAACATGTCCGTCCACATCTCGCGCGGGTAGTCGTTACCCCAGGAGTTCGAGAGCAGCCCGGTCGCGATGCCGAGTTCGTGGGCCCGGCGCACGAGCGCGTACATCTCGTGCGCGTGGCCGAAGTGCTGGAACATACGCTGCAGGAGCCCCGCGGGCTCAAGGTGCACCCCGGTGATGGCCGCCATCTCGCGGGCAAGGCGCTCCTCGAAGTCGGGCCCGCTCATCTCGCCGCGCTCCAGTGCGTGGATGGGGTTGAGTCGCGCCTCCACTCGGCCGATCTCGCCGAACCAGCGACCCATCACCTCGGCGTAGGCGCGCAGGTCGAACGTCTCACCGTCGAGGAAGCGCTGGATGCCCGCATCCACACTGCCCGTGAGCACGCCACCCCAGTCGACGACGAGTGCCCGCATGTCCATGTCGGCATCGTATCCACCGGGCCCGACACGGGCCTCGCGCACGCAACGGCACGCAACTCCGCAACGATTCGGTCATGGGACGGTCGGGCCCTGCCCTGCGCGACCCCCACTCAATACGGTTGGGCCGGACGATCCCGTCGTCCATGGCCGCCCCGGCGGTCGACCGAGCCGTGACGAACCGACGGAGCAGCCCACCGTGACCGCAACCGAGCGCCAGTACCCCAACCGCTTCCCGATCCTCGACGTGCAGCCCACGATCGCGAGTGGCGCACGCGCCATCAAGGCCGTCGAGGGCGAGGCCTTCGACATCCGTGCCACCGTCTTCCGTGAGGGCCATGACGCACTCGGCGTCACCATGGTGCTCATCGAGGCGGACGGAAGCGAGCACCCCGTGCGCGCCACGATGACCCGGCAGGACCGCTGGTCGGCCCGGGTGCGCCCCGCGCTCATCGGGTCCGCCGCCTTCGTCGTCGAGGCCTGGGACGACCCGTGGGGCACATGGCACCACGCGGCCGGGCTCAAGGTGCCGGCGGGCGTCGACGTCGAACTCGAGCTGCTCGAGGGGTCCAACCTCATCGAGCGCGCCCTCGGGTCGACGCTGCTCAATGCCCCCGCGGAGGCGCGGGAAGCCGCACGCGCGGCAATTGCGGCACTGCGCGATACGAGTGGCGACCCGCAGCAGCGCCTCACGGTGGCCTTCGACCCGGTGCTCGACCGTGCCATGCATGACTTCCCGGTGCGCGACCTCGTCGCCCGATCCCCGCGCTTCCCGGTGAAGGTCGAGCGTCGGCGCGCCCTCGTCGGCTCCTGGTACGAGTTCTTCCCGCGCAGCGAGGGCTCCGATGGCGTGCACTCGGGCACCTTCGCGACGGCCGCGAAGCGCCTGCCCGCAGTGGCAGCCATGGGCTTCGATGTCGTGTACCTGCCGCCCATCCACCCCATCGGGGTCACGCACCGCAAGGGCCCGAACAACTCGCTCACCCCTGCCGCGGGTGACCCCGGTTCGCCGTGGGCCGTCGGTGGTGCCGCGGGTGGGCACGATGCCGTGCACCCCGACCTCGGCACCCTCGCCGACTTCGATGCCTTCGTCACCGAGACCCGGCGGCTCGGCATGGAGGTGGCCCTCGACCTCGCACTGCAGGCGTCCCCCGACCACCCCTGGGTGCGGTCGCACCCGGAGTGGTTCAAGCGCCGCGCCGATGGCACCATCGCCTACGCCGAGAACCCACCGAAGAAGTACCAGGACATCTACCCGATGTTCTTCGATGAGGACCCCGAGGGCCTGTACGCCGAGGTGGAGCGCATCGTGCGCTTCTGGATGGCCCACGGCGTGCGCATCTTCCGCGTCGACAACCCGCACACGAAGCCGGTGTGGATGTGGGAGCGGCTCATTGCGGCCATCAACGCCACCGACCCGGACGTCATCTTCCTCGCCGAGGCCTTCACGCGGCCGGCCATGATGCGCGTGCTCGGTGAGGTCGGGTTCCAGCAGTCGTACACCTACTTCACCTGGCGCAACGACAAGGCCGGGCTTGAGGAGTACCTGCGCGAGCTCAGTGGCCCGGCAGCCGCCTACATGCGTCCGAACTTCTTCCCGAACACGCCCGACATCCTGCACGAGTTCCTGCAGGTGAGCGGCCCCGCCGGTTTCGCCATCCGCGCCACACTCGCCGCAACCATGGTGCCGACGTACGGCATCTACGCTGGCTTCGAGCTGTACGAGGGCACCGCAGTGCGTCCGGGCAGCGAGGAGTACCTCGACAGCGAGAAGTACCAGTACCGTCCGCGCGACTGGGCGGCCGCTGAGGCCGAGGGACGCAGCCTCGCGCCCTACCTCACGTTGCTCAACCGCATCCGCCGCGAGCATCCCGCGCTGCAGACGCTGCGCGACATCACCTTCCACGAGACCGACAACGACTCGCTCATCGCCTACTCGCGCCGCGACCACGACGACGTGGTGCTCACCATCTGCACCCTCGACCCGCGGGTGCCGGCGCATGGCACCGTTCGTCTCGACCTGCCCGCGCTCGGGCTGGACTGGGATGCCGCCGTTCGCGCCGAGGACCTCGTCTCCGGCAATGTGTGGACGTGGAGTCGCGAGGCCTATGTCGAGCTCGACCCGTTCCGCGCGGTCGCGCACGTCATCGCGATCGGACGGGCATGATGGGAGCCTCGACGACGAGGAGCACATGATGGGAACGCAGGACGCACCGCTCGAGACGCTGCCGGTGGACTTCGCCGTCATCGACGCCATCGTCGAGGGCCGCCACCATGACCCGCACAGCGTGCTCGGGCCGCATCCGCATGGAGCCGCGTGCACGATCCGCGTCCTGCGTCCCTTCGCGCTCAGCGTCGTCGTCATCACCGCCGACGGCCGCCATGCCGCGCGGCACGAGCACCGTGGCGTGTGGACGGTGACGCTGCCCGGTGCCGAGGTGCCGGACTACCGGCTTGAGGTGCGCTACTCCGGTGACGCCGTGCCGGCCGATGATCCGTACCGCTTCCTCCCGACCATCAGCGAGTACGACCTGCACCTGTTCCACGCCGGCCAGCTGCAGGAGTCCTTCCGGGTGCTCGGGGCGCACACCCGCACCTTCCCCTCCCCCATGGGCGACGTGCAGGGCACGGCCTTCTCGGTGTGGGCGCCGAATGCGCGCGGCGTGCAGGTCGTCGGCGACTTCAACCACTGGGATGGCTCGGCGCACCCCATGCGCTCGCTCGGCGTGAGCGGCGTGTGGGAGCTGTTCGTGCCCTTCGTCGGCGACGGGGCCGTCTACAAGTTCCGCATCACCGGCCCGGACGGGCACATGCGCGACAAGGCCGATCCCATGGCGCAGCACACCGAGGTGCCACCGGCCACGGCGTCCGTCGTGTACACGTCACGCTACGAGTGGCATGACGATGCGTGGATGGCGCAGCGCGCCACCGTCGACCCGGTGAACGCGCCGATGAGCGTGTACGAGGTGCATCTCGGGTCGTGGCGCCGCGGGCTCTCATACCGGCAGCTCGCCGAGCAGCTCACCGAGTACGTCGTCGAGCAGGGCTTCACGCACGTCGAGTTCCTGCCCGTGGCACAGCATCCGTTCGAGCCGTCCTGGGGCTACCAGGTGACGGGCTACTTCGCGCCCACGTCGCGCTTCGGCGATCCCGACGACCTGCGCCACCTCATCGACACCCTGCACAACGCCGGCATCGGCGTGATCGTCGACTGGGTGCCGGCGCACTTCCCGAAGGACGACTGGGCGCTCGGCCGCTTCGACGGCACGGCGCTGTACGAGCACCCGGATCCGCGCATCGGCGAGCACATGGACTGGGGAACGTACATCTTCGACTTCGGTCGCACGGAGGTGCGCAACTTCCTCGTCGCGAACGCCGTGTACTGGGTGGAGCAGTTCCACGTCGACGCGCTGCGTGTCGACGCCGTCGCGTCCATGCTCTACCGCGACTACTCGCGCGAATCAGGCGAGTGGGTGCCCAACCAATACGGCGGGCGCGAGAACCTCGAGGCGGTGGAGTTCCTGCGCGAGATGACGTCGGTGCTGCGGGCGCGTACGCCGGGTGTGCTCGCAATCGCCGAGGAGTCCACCGCGTGGCCGGGCGTCACGAATGACGTGCAGTGGGGCGGGCTCGGGTTCGGGCTCAAGTGGAACATGGGCTGGATGCACGACACCCTCGAGTACCTGAAGCGCGACCCCATCTACAAGCAGTACCACCACAACGAGATGACGTTCTCGCTCGTCTACGCGTGGAGCGAGCGCTTCATCCTGCCGCTGTCGCATGACGAGGTGGTGCACGGCAAGGGGTCGCTCATCGACCGCATGCCGGGCGATCGCTGGCAGCAGCTCGCGACACTGCGGGCGTACTTCGGCTTCATGTGGGCGCACCCGGGCAAGCAGCTGCTCTTCATGGGCGGCGAGTTCGCGCAGTCGAACGAGTGGAATGCCGCGAACTCGCTCGACTGGTGGCTGCTGCAGTTCGCGGAGCACCAGGGGGTGCAGGCGGCGGTGCGCGAGATGAACCGCGTCTACCGCGCGACGCCCGCGCTGTGGCAGCGCGACAACGAGCCGGCCGGCTTCGAGTGGCTCGACTCGGATGATGCGGCGCACAACACGTTGGCCTGGCTGCGCTGGGGCCATGACGGCGAGGTGCTCGCGTCGGTCACGAACTTCTCGCCGGTGCCATTGCTGCAGCATCGGATCGCACTGCCCTTCGCGGGCGAGTGGCAGGAGGTGCTGAACACCGACGAGGCCCGCTTCGGCGGCTCCGGCCTGGGCAACGGTGGCAGCGCGGGCGACGCGGGTGACGCGGGTGACGCGGGTGACGCGGGCAGCGCGCGGCCCGGTGGCGAGCGTGACGCGGACGCACGTGGTGGCATCATCCTGGCGACCGACACCCCGCACTACGGACGCCCAGCATCCGCGGTCATCGTCGTCCCACCCATGGCCACCGTCTGGCTCACCCCTCGTTCCTGACACGCTAGGACTCAAAACGGGTTGAATTTTGTGGTGGTTTGTCCGCCCGTTCTGAGTCCTAGCATGGAATGCGCCTTGTGGGCCTGTGGACGGGCAACGCGGCTGCGAGGGTTGCTCGGCACCATGACGCGGTGATGCCGCCGCCCCCACCCCAGTCCTCCGCGAACGACGCCAGTGCACGACGCGGGAAGCTCCCTGCTGGCGTCTTTGGCCTTCAGGAGGCTGAGGCGGCCGGCCTGACCCGGGCGCAACTGCGCACCCTGCACGGCAATGGGCGCATCGAACGTGTCGGCCCTGGGCTCTATCGCGACGCGGAGCACGAGGCCTTGGACGCACGCGAATGGATCGACGCACGCGCTCGCAGGCTTGGCAGGGACGCGATCATCGCCCACACCAGCGCAGCGATCGTCTGGGGTATGCGCACGCCCTACACAACGGATTCGCGTGCGCGAGAACTCGTCATCCTGCGCACTCGGGAGGCCTTCGGCGCGCGACTCGGCGGTGACGTCCGCACACTTCCCGCACAGTATGCATCCAGCCACGTCGTCGATCGCAATGGGCTTCGGGTGACGACGGTCGCCCGAACGGCGCTCGACCTTGCCCGCAACTGCCCATTCGAACGAGCCCTCGTCACCCTCGACCACGCGCTTGCGCTGGGCGCGGGTCGTGACGAACTCGTCCTCCTGGCGCGCTACATGTCCGGCTGGCCGGGGACTCGGGTGCTTCGCCCTGCCATTCGCTGGGCGGAACCCACAGCCGAGTCGGGGCTGGAGTCGATGGCTCGCGGCCGCACACTTGCCCGGCACCTGCCCGAGCCGCGACTGCAGCTGCCGCTCGTGGGTGCCAGCGGGGCGTCCTACCGGGCAGATCTGGCCTGGCCGGAGCGTCGGGTCGTCCTCGAACTCGACGGGCGTGAGAAGTACGCGGTGGGCATGGATGCGCTCATCGCGGAGAAGCGGCGGGAGGACGACCTCCGGCAGGCGGGGTGGCGCGTGGTGCGCATGCAGTACGACGACGTCGGCGCGCCCGACGGCCCCCGGTGGCACGAACTCGCCCACGCGCTCGGGGTGACCCTGCAGCCGTATGACCCGGAGTACGGCATGACCCCGCGCTGGGAGCCCCCGCGCCGAGTACGGCGCTCCCACCGTCAGGAGGACTTCGGACTAGGACTCAAAACGGGCGGACAATTCGGGACGAATTTCAGCCCGTTTTGAGTCCTAGCGCGGAAGGCGGCGCGTCAGAAGAGGGCGGCGGTCATGGACTTGCGGGCGGCCGTGGTCTCGGGGGTGTTGCCGTCGACGGCGAAGTACTCGAGCAGTCGGTCGCGGATGGCCGTGCGGTCGTCACCAGCGGACGTGCGCAGCGCGGCGATCAAGCGGTCGTAGGTGACGCTGGGCCCCCCGGTGAGGAAGTCGAAGTCGCTCACCGCCAGCACCGCCGCGACACTCGACGGAGCCGCTGCGAACGCAGCCCGCGCCAGAGCCTCCGTGGTGCCCGCCATGCGCCGACGCATCGACACATACGCGACGAGCGCGGGGCCCTCCGGATCACGCGCGTCCGCGAGCGCCTTGGCCGCGTCGGCCGCCGCATCGAAGTGCCCCGCCTCGATGGACTCGTGGATGGCGACGTAGCGCGGATCCTCCTCGGGCTCCGCCTCCGGTGCCTCCGGCGCTGCGCCCCCGACCGTGCCGGTGATGCCGTTCTGCGCCGCCACCTCAAGGACGCGATCGATGTACTGCCGCACCTGCGGCTCCGGGTATGCGCCCTGGAACAGCGGTGCAGGCTGCCCGCCAAGCAGGGCGAAGACGGACGGGATGGACTGCACTCGGAAGGCCTGCGACAGGCCCGGGTTGGCGTCGGAGTCGACCTTCACCAACAGGAAGCGGCCGCCGTACTCGGCAGCCAGCCGCTCGAGGATGGGCGACAGCTGGCGGCAGGGCCCGCACCAGGTTGCCCAGAAGTCGAGGATGACGGGGACGCGCATGGACGCCTGGAGGACGTCACGCTCGAAGGTGGCGTCGCTGGCATCGATGATGGCGCCCACCGGCGCCGTCGCCCGGGCGGCCGCGCTCGCCGCCTCCTGCTTGCGTGCCGCGGCGAGTGCGCCGAGATCAACGACGCCGCGCAAGTTCATGTCGGCCATGGCGACATCCTGCCAAAGGCTCACCCGTGCCCGCGATTCGCAGGCCGTCGGGCTGACATCGGCTCACCGCCGAGCCGGACACCGACGCGCTGACGGGCAACCCGACGACAACGCCCAACCCTCGCGCCGCGACCCCTGGCGCCGCGCCCCTGCTCGGCAGGCCCCTCACACGCGCAGCAGCACCGCCGCGCCCTGACCGCCGCCACCACAGAGCGCGGCCGCACCCAACCCCCCACCGCGTGCCCGCAGCGCATGCGCCAGGTGCAGCGCGATGCGCGCCCCGGACGCTCCCACGGGGTGGCCAAGGGCGATGGCCCCACCATCGACGTTCACCATCGCATCGGACCAGCCGAGCCGCCGCTGCGAGGCGACCGCGACGGCAGCGAAGGCCTCGTTGATCTCGGCGAGGTCGACATCCGCAGTGCGCAGCCCGGCCCGGGCCAACGCCTGCTCGATGGCGTTCGCCGGCTGGAACAGCAGGCTCGTGTCCGGACCCGCCACCGACCCGGTGGCCACGATCTCGGCCAGCCACGGCAGCCCGTCCCGTTCCGCGCGCTCCCGCGACATGACGACGACCGCCGCCGCTCCGTCGCTGATCTGACTCGAGTTGCCCGCCGTGAGGGTGCCCTCGTCGGCGAAGGCCGGACGTAGGCGCGCGAGGCCCGCCTCGGTGGTGTCGGGACGCACCCCCTCGTCACGGTCGACCGCGACGTCGTCGCCCCTCCGCTGGGGCACCACGACAGGCACGAGCTCGTCGTCGAAGCGGCCGGCCGCCTGTGCAGCCGCAGCCCGGACATGCGAGGCCACGGCCACGGCGTCCTGCGCGGCGCGGTCGATTCCCGCAGCAGCGGTGTAGCGCTCAGTCGCCTCGCCCATGGAGATGCCGTCGAAGGCGCAGGTGAGCGCGTCATGCGCCGTGGTGTCGACGAGGCGTGCGTCGCCATAGCGCACCCCGGCACGCAGCGCCGGCAGGACATGGGGCGCCTGCGTCATCGACTCCATGCCGCCGGCGACGATCACCTCTGCCTCACCAGCGCGAATCATGAGGTCGGCGAGCACGATGGCCTCAAGCGAGGAGAGGCACACCTTGTTCACGGTGACGGCGGGTACGCCCATGGGGATGCCGGCCGCGACGGCCGCCTGCCGAGCCGGGTTCTGCCCCAACCCCGCCTGCAACACGTTCCCGAGGATCACCCGTTCAACGGCGCCAGCGGTGACGCCACTGCGTGCAAGTGCCGCCCGCACCGCGTGCGCGCCAAGCTCCACGGCCGACACCGACCCGAGTGCCCCAAGCAGGCGCCCGATGGGCGTGCGCGCGCCCCCAACGATGACCGACGCTGCCCGCTGCGAACCCGGCATGACGCACCACCTTCCTGCCGCAAGGCTAGGACGGGCCCCCGACAGGGCCACGGCATCGCAGGCTCGCCATCGGCGGACGGCCAGCGGGTGCGCCCGCCGCGCCACACCCGGACGCCGGCCCCTCGCCACGGCAAGCCGCCCTGACACCACGGCAAGCCGCCGCGCCGCACCACGGGCGCCCGGCATCAGCACACGGGGCCGCGCACCTGGGCCAGGAAGGCCACCACCTGGTCCACGACCGCCTGCGGCTGCTCGACCGGCAGCAGGTGCCCGGCGTCCGGCAAGGTGACGTCGAGCGCGTCACCGGCGGCCGCCACCATGGCCGCCTGGTCCGCGGCCGAGGCGATGCGATCGTCGGCACCGCGCATGCACAGCACCGGCACGCGCAGCGCGCGCAGGGCGTCGAAGCGCGCCGGCCGTGCCGCCATCGCCCGCTGCGTGGCCGCAACGGTTGCCGGCCGCTGCGCGAGCACGGTGTCGTGCAGCCACACCGCCACCTCCGGATGCCGCGCCCGCGTCACGGGTGCGAGGAGGGCGTCGGCCTGGGTGGCAGCCAACGCGGCCGTCGACCCCGAACGCTCCACCTGCTCGGCGATACGCGCCCGGTTCGCCCGCGCCGCATCGTCATCGGCGCTCGCCTTGGTGTCGACGAGGATGAGACCCGCCGTCTGCTCGGGGTAGTGCTCGGCAAACGCCAGCGCCACATAGCCGCCGAGCGAGCATCCGCCGATGACCGCCGAGTGCACGCTGCGCCGCTGGAGCAGCTCGGCCACCCGATCGGCCATCGCGTCGATGCTGGCCGCCGGCTCGTCGTCCGCGCCGAAGCCCGGCAGGTCGGGTACGAGCACCTGCCACCCGGCGGCCGCCACCGGCGATGCGACGCCGTCCCACAGGGACCGGTCGAGCGGGAAGGCATGGAGCAGCACAAGCGTGGGCCCGACGCCGTGCGCATCGTGGGGCAGCACGGTCATGACGCGAGGTCGTTCCAGCGTTCCATGGGCCCCGACCAGCTGGTGGGCAGTTGGGCATCGGGCCCGACGACGGCGTGGACGATGCCCTGCAGCGCCTGCCGCACCGACACCTCCCCGATCCACAGATGCTTGGAGCCGGGGCCCTCGATGACGACGGCCTGCGGGACACGGGCGAAGCGCTCACGCGCCTCGGCCGGCTTGAGGAAGCTGTCGTGCTCGGGGACGAGGCACACGAGGGGCTTGCCGCTCGCCGCCCACCGATCGAGGTCGTCCGTGTCGGTCCAGCGCAACGGCGGCGACAGCAGTACGGCGCCCTTGATGCGGGCGTTCGCCGCATGCCGCAGCGTCACATCGGTGCCGAACGACCACCCGACGAGCCACGGCTCCGGCAGACCGCGGTCGTCGACGAAGCGCAATGCCGCGGCGAGGTCGAGCCCCTCACGATTGCCGGCGTCGGTGGTGCCGCCGCTCGTCCCGGCCCGAGACGTGACACCGCGGAAGTTGAAGCGCAGCACCGCGATGTCGAACATGGCGGGGAGACGCCAGGCCATCTTGCGCAGCACATGCGAATCCATGCTGCCCTCCTGCACCGGATTCGGGTGCAGGCACACGATGGTGTGACGCGGCGGACGCTCGGGCAGGGCCAACTCACCGACGATGACCACCCCGTCACTCGTCGTGAAGCGCACCACCTCGCGCCGGGCGGGCAGGACGGAGTTCGCCGCGATCTCAGGCACCTGGCTCCTCCTCGTCCAGCCGGTCCTCGATGCGATCGACGCGCTCCTCGACGAACTCGAGGCGCTCGGCATCGCTCAGCAGCTCACCCTCGCCGATGACGCGCGCCTCGACCCGCTCCATCGCAGCGTCGATCTGCTTGTGCGCCTGCCAGATGGCGAAGACGATGCCGACGACGAGCACGAGTGACCAGTACTTGAGTGCCGTCTCGAGCAGGTGCAGCGAGTGTGCGAACACGTAGCCGAGCACGACGACCCCACCGCCCCACACGAGGCCACCCATGGCATTCCACTTGAGGAACTGCCGGTACGGCATGCGCGCCATGCCGGCGAGCGAGGGGACGAGCGCACGCAGCAGCGCCTGGGCTCGGCCGAAGAACACCGTCTGCGGCCCGTACTGCTGCAACACGTACTGGGCCACCTTCCATCGTCGGTCACCGATCTTGCGGCCGAACCAGGATCCGGTGATGCGATGGCCGTAGTGACGGCCGAACTCATAGCCCACCGAGTCGCCCACGATCGCGCAGATGATGGCCCAGGTGAAGAAGTCGCCGAGGTCCCACACCTTCTGCGCGGCCAGCATGCCGCCGATGACGAGCGAGGTCTCACCCGGGAGGATGAATCCGAGGAACAGTGCCGACTCGGCGAAGGCGAAGAAGAGCAGCAGGGCGAACAGCGGTGCCGAGAGATTGTGTGACACCAGCCAGGTCGCCGTGTCATGGAGGAGTGTGCTCATGCGCTCACCTTGCGAGTCCTCGTCGGGCACGTGCATTCCAGCACGGCGTGTGCCAGTGCCTGCGCTCCTGCAGGCGGGAGTCGTCGCTCATGCCCGTGTCGAAGGGCCAGGCGACGATGTGCGGCGTGGCGGGGCGGATCTCCTGATCGCACCCCGGGCAGCGGTAGTGCTTGGTCGACGCCGACCCGGTGATGGACTGCACCACCCACTCGCCGTCGGGCATCTCAACCACGCGGCGCTGGGCGTAGGACGCACCGGGCCGGAGGCCCTCGTCGTCGTCCCGTCGCCGATTGTTGCGTCGCGCCATGGCGGCATCCTCCCAGATGACGGCACCGGGGTAGCCCGTCACGCACAGGCGCGCTCCCGCGCCCTGTGCTGCGCGAGGGGACGTCAGGCACGGCACCACCGTCGTCGCATCCCCGCCACGGCGGTGCCGACACATCAGCCGCGCGTCAGGCTTCCCCCGGCGGCGCCGACCCGCAGGGCGCCCTCGGGCAGGATGGGGGCATGGACATGACGACGCTGATGCTGCGGCACATGGGGTGGGCCAACCAGGAGGTCTACCGCGCGGTGGCCACCCTGCCCGACGAGGCCCTCGCGGCATACATCGAGAACCCGGAGTGGACGGCGGGACGCATCCTGCAGCACATCGTGCGCACGGCTGGGCGCCTGCGCTTCAGCCTGCTGCCCGAACTGCCGTGGCGCGAGTACGAGATCCCGACGACCATGGCCGAGGTGCGGGCACTGGCCGACGACCTGCGCACGATCGATGCCGATCTGCTGCGGGCCGTGGCGACCGAGGACGGCCCGGTGGAGCGCACATTGCCCGACGGCACGGTGCGCACCTTCCAGCGCCTCACGATCCTCGCGCAGACCGTGCACCATGCGACGGAGCATCGTGCCCAGCTGCTCGACGCGCTCAATGCGCGCGGCTACTTCCCGATCGTGCTCGACAACGCGGCGGTGTCGTCGTTCGAGGCCGTGGATCGCGCCTGAGCGGCTGGCCCGCAGCGGCTGACCCGCAGCCGTCGACCGCAGCGCAGCGGCCGGCGCTCAGAAGAGTCGCAGGGTGGGGTCCTCGATGCCGCGCAGGACGTCGTAGTCGAGGACGACGCAGCGGATGCCGCGGTCCGCGGCGAGGGTGCGTGCCTGGGGTTTGATCTCCTGCGCCGCGAAGACCCCGGACACGGGCGCGAGCAGTGGATCGCGGTTGAGCAGCTCGAGGTAGCGCGTGAGTTGCTCGACGCCGTCGATCTCGCCCCGGCGCTTGATCTCCACGGCGACCGTGCCGCCCGCATCGTCCTTGGCGAGGATGTCGACGGGCCCGATCGCGGTCATGTACTCGCGGCGGATCAGTCGGTACCCCGCACCGAGGGTCTCGATGTGCAGCGCGAGCAGTTCCTGCAGGTGCGCCTCGACACCGTCCTTCTGCAGCCCGGGATCGACGCCCAACTCGTGGGCATGCTCATGGTGCACCTCATCGATGGTGATGATGAGCCGCTCCCCGGCCTTGTTCTCGACGGTCCAGACGGTGCGGCCCTCCACGTCCTCGACGTGCAGTGAGCACGGCGGGCTCATCCAATTGAGGGGCTTGTAGGAGCCGCCATCGGAGTGCACGAGCACCGAACCATCGGCCTTCACCATGATGACCCGCGGCGCCATGGGCAGGTGGGCCGAGAGACGGCCGGCATAGTCCACCGAGCAGGTGGCGACGACGAGCCTCATGCCAGGCGCTCCGCGTCCGCACCGAGTGCCTGCAGGTCCTCGACGAAGCCGGCGTACCCACGGTCGATGTGCTCGGCACCGTGCACCGTCGTCACGCCGTCCGCGCACAGGCCTGCGAGCACCAGGCCGGCACCGGCGCGGATGTCGGTGGCCTCCACTGGTGCACCGCTGAGCCGCGCCCGACCGCGGACGAGGGCATGGTGACCGTCCGTGCGCACGTCGGCGCCGAGTCGGGCGAGTTCCTGCACGAAGCGGAAGCGCGCCTCGAAGAGGTTCTCCGTGACCATGGCCGCACCGTCCGCCACGGCGTTGAGGGCGATGAACTGGGGCTGGAAGTCGGTGGCGATACCCGGGTAGGGCAGCGTCACGATGTCGATGGCCCGGGGGCGACGGTCCATGCGCACCCGCAGGCCGTCCGCCGTGGCATCGATGGCAGCACCGGCCAGCGACAGGCGATCGAGGGCAAGCTCGAGATGCTCCGGGCGTGCGTTGTGCACCGTGACGTCGCCCTGGGTCATGGCGGCGGCAATGGCCCAGGTGCCCGCGACGATGCGGTCGGGCACCGTGGTGTGCTCGACGGGCTGCAACCCCTCGACGCCGACGACCGTGATCGTCGGGGTGCCGGCTCCGTCGACCTGCGCCCCCATGGCGCGCAGCATCTCCGCCAGATCGACGATCTCGGGCTCACGCGCCGCGTTCTCGATGGTGGTCGTGCCATCCGCGAGCACTGCCGCCATGAGGATGTTCTCGGTCGCACCAACGCTCGGGAAGTCAAGGTCGACGTGGGCCCCATGCAGCCGCGGGGCCTGCGCGACGAGGTAGCCGTGCTCGCTGGCCACGGTCGCACCCATGCGAGTGAGGCCGTCGATGTGCATGTCGAGCCCACGCGAGCCGATGGCATCGCCGCCGGGCAGGGCGACGTCCGCCGCCCCCACGCGCGTGACGAGCGGCCCCAGGACGCAGATGGACGCCCGCATGCGACGCACCAGGTCGTAGTCGGCCCGGTGCTCGAGGTGCTCGGGCACGGTGATGGCAAGCGTGCGCGCGGCAAGGTCACGCTCGACGCTGCATCCGAGGCGACGCAGCAGCTCGGCCATGATCTCGACGTCGTGGATGTCCGGCACCTCATGCAGCACCGTGCACCCGCGGGCGAGGAGCGCGGCCGCCATGAGCTTGAGGACGCTGTTCTTCGCGCCCGTCACCCGCACCGACCCTGCCAGCCGGGCACCGCCCGACACCCGGATCGCTGCCATGAGCGGAAGCGTAGTTGGCACCCATGGGCGCCGGTTCGCGGTGACATTAGCCTTGCCCCCATGGTGAACCTCACGCGCATCTACACCCGCACCGGCGACGACGGCACGACCGCCCTCGGCGACTTCACACGCACGCAGAAGACCGACCCGCGGCTGGCCGCCTACGCGGATGTCGATGAGGCCAACTCCGCCATCGGCGTGGCCCTCGCCCTCGGCAACCTCGATGCGGACGTGGTGACGCTGCTCGAGCGGGTGCAGAACGACCTGCTCGACGTCGGGGCCGACCTCTGCACCCCCCTGCACGAGAAGGCCGATCACCCCATCCTGCGCGTCCCCGAGGCCTACATCACCACCCTCGAGGAGGCGTGTGACGCCTACCTCGAGCACCTGGCGCCCCTGCGCTCGTTCGTGCTGCCCGGCGGCACGCCCGGTGCGGCCCTGCTGCACGTGGCCCGCACGACGGTGCGACGCGCCGAGCGCTCGGTCTGGCATGCCATCACCCGCTACGGCCTCGACATCGACGGCGGCGTCAACCGTCGCACGGCCACCTACCTCAACCGCCTGTCGGACCTGCTCTTCATCCTCGCCCGCCACGCCAACCGCGAGCGGGGCGACGTGCTGTGGAAGCCGGGCGAGCACGGGAGCGTCGTCGAGGAGTAGGCACCCCGCCACCCACGGACCGGTCAAGGTCGTCGCGGCACCTCGCGCCTTGTGCAACACGTAGGGGTACCCCTATGTCACCCGCGTGACTACGCTGTCGGTGCGTGGGCTGGGCGCCCGCAGCAGGGAGGCGTGACCATGCGGCAGGACCACCACGCCCACAGCGCATGACGCACCCCGCGGTCGAGCCCGGCGCAGCAGGCTCGGGTGCCCCTCGGCCCACGGCCCTGGAACGGGAGCTGCAGGCGATCGCCGAGCACGCCACCGACATCGTCATCCGCTCCAACCCTGATGGCACCTTCGCCTGGGTCTCCCCCTCTGTCGAGCGCGTGCTGGGGTATCGCCCAGCGGAGCTCATCGGCCGGCCGGTCCTCAGCATGGTGCCTCCGGAGGAGGCCGACCTCGGCGCCAGCAATCGCGCCCAGGTCTATGAGGGCGGGGGGCTGAGTCGCTCACTCGTCCACGTCCCCACGCGCGACGGGGTCATGAAGGCCTTCATCGCCCAGGCCCACGTGGTCCACGACGTCGACGGCACCGTGCTTGGTGCGGTGCTCGGCCTGCACGACGTCACGGAACTGGAGGCGGCCCGGGAGCAGCTCGCCGCGATGCAGGACGCCCTCATCGATCCGCTGGTCATGCTCACGGCCGAGCGCGACGCGAACGGCCGCATCGTCGACCTCCGTGGCGTCCAGGGCAACGCCGCCCTCGCTCGCTACCTCGGCATCGACATCGCGCGCATCCCCGGCGGCTCCTTCCGCGAACTGGTGCCGGAGCGCTACGAGTCGCCCATCTTCACCATGCTCTGCAACGTCATCGAACGCGGCACCCCGGTGGCAATCGACGACTACCCCGTCGACAGCCTGCGGGATGGCAGCCCCATCTTCCTCGACCTGCGGGCCGTCCGAGTCGGCGATGGCGTGGTGTACACGTTCCGCGACGCCACCGAGCGCCACGCGCAGCAGGAGCAACTGTTGCGCAGTGAGGCACGCTTCCGACTCGCCATGGAGTCGGCACCCACGGGCATGGCCCTCGTGGACCTTGACCGGCACTTCCGCCAGGTGAACCCCGCCCTGTGCCGGCTGCTCGGGCGTGACGAGGCATGGCTGCTGAGCCATCCCCTGTGCGACCTCCTCGGCCCCGAGCAGGACACGGCCGATCTGGCGGCGCGCGTCGAACTGCGCACCGGCACCCAGGGTGTGACGCTGCCGGAGCAGCGCATCGCACGACCGGATGGGCAGGACGTGTGGATCGACCGCATCATCGGGGTGCTGCGCAATCGCGCGGGAGAGCCGGTGGGGTACGTCGAGCAGTTCGCCGACATCACCGAGGCCCATGAGGCGCGCCGACTGCTGCGCTTCCTCGCCGACCATGACCCCATGACCGGCCTGCACAACCGCCGCGCCGTCATCGACGAGGTGGCTGCCATCCTGGCCCACCCGGTGCGGTCCGGCCAGGCGATGGCGATGCTCTTCATCGACCTCGACGACTTCAAGCCCGTCAACGACCGGCTCGGGCATGCGGCAGGTGACGCGCTGCTCACCGAGGTGGCCCACCGCATCCGCCGTGCCACCCGCCGCGGCGACCTCGTGGCGCGCATCGGCGGCGACGAGTTCCTCGTCTTCCTCACCGCCCTGCGCGACACTGCGGACGCCGGGCTCACGGCCCACAAGCTGCTCGAGGCCATCAGCGCCCCGGTGCTGCTCGGTGACGACGAGGTGCATGTGACGGCAAGCATCGGCGTCTGCGCGGCGACCACCGGCGATGCCACGGACACCGTGCTCGAGCGGGCCGACACCGCCATGTACGAGGCCAAGCGCGCCGGCGGCAATCGCGTGCACATGGCCCATCCCGCGCACTGAGGCGCTCGGGGGCGCCACGGCCACAGCCGGGCATGGGACCGGCCATGGGCCGGGCTGTGCTTACGCCATCCAGCCGAGGTGTCGGACGATGGCCGTCGTGGCCGCCGCTCCCACCACCGTGACGAGGAAGTTGGCGCGCCGCGAGAGCAGCACCACGGCGACCGCGAGACCGGGGATGCGCGCGTCGAGGGCCACCCCACGCCCGGATCCCACGGTCTGCACGGCGACGATGGCCGCGAGCAGTGCGATGGGCAACAACGCGGCGATCCGACGAACGCTTGCCTGCTCGAGCACCGATGCGGGCAGCAGGTACCCCGCCAGCTTCTCGAGGTAGAGCCCGAGCGCGGTGGCGCCGAGTGGGCCCCACATCAGGCGGCCGTCCCGAAGGCGTCCCGTGGGAGTGCGGCGGACCGCGACGGCAGGGCTCGATCGACCCGCACTACGACGGCCACGGCCACCAGGCCGGCGAGGATGACCGGCACGCCGGCGGGGGCCACGGGCGTCAGGGCGATGGCGACGAGGGCGGCGACCGCAGCGGCCCTGCGCGTCGCGGCATCGCGCAGGCTGGGCCAGACGAGGGCGGCGAGGCCGGCGGCAACGGCGGAATCGAGGCCGAGTGCACGCGGGTCACCGAGGTGCTGTGCGGCAATGGCACCGATGACCGTCGTGAGGTTCCACAGCAGGTACACCGCCACGCCGGCGCTCCAGAAGCCGAAGCGGCCGGCGCGACCGCGGTCGTCCGCCCGCTCGTTGGCCATCGCGAGGGCCGTGGACTCATCGACGGTGACGACGGCGGCAAGCATCCGCCGCAGGCCACGGATGCCGAGGAGCGGCGCCAGGCGCACACCGTAGGAGGCATTGCGGGCGCCGATGAGCAGCGCCGAGGCCACGGCCACCAGCATCGAGCCACCCGCCCCGAGGGTGCCGACGAAGGCGAGCTGGGATGCCCCGTTGAACATGAACAGGGACATGGCGCAGGTCTGGGCCAGCGAGAAGCCGGCAGCCACGGCGAGCGCGCCAAAGGAGAGGCCGTACACGGCCACCGCGGTCGCGACGACGAGGGAGGTGCGGAGCAGAGCGGCGCGCTCGATCCGCCAGGCGGTGCTGGCGGGGGCGTCGGGATCCGTGCGAGCCATGGAGGCAAACTACGTCGAACGCCTGCGAAGGTGCTTGCGATGTTCTCCCGATTTCGCCCGATCCGAGGTAACTTCTTGCCATGGATGCCATCGATCGGGCAATTCTTGCCGTGCTGCAGCATGAGGGGCGCCTCAGCGTCACCGACCTCGCCGCCCGGGTGCAGCTGAGCGTCTCCCCCTGCCACCGCCGCCTGCGCGACCTCGAGCGCAGCGGGGTCATCACGGGCTATCGCGCCGTGCTCGACCGGGAGGCCCTCGGCCTCGGCTTCGAGGCCGTCGTCTTCATCACCATGCAGCAGGCCGACCGTGCCACCATCGCCGCCTTCGAGGAGGCGGTGGCGCAGATCCCCTTCGTCATCGAGGCGCAGCGCCTCTTCGGGGACCCTGACTTCCTGCTGCGGGTCGTGAGCCGCGACCTACCGGCCTTCCAGCAACTGCTCGACGATCGCATCGCCTCCCTCCCGGGCGTGCAGCGCACCCGCTCCACCATGGTGATGAAGCACGTGGTGCGCGATCGCCCCCTGCCCGCCTGATCCCAGGGACGACGAAGGCCCGCTCCCCGAGGGGGCGGGCCTTCGTGGTGCGTGGCAGTCCCTAGTGGTGCACACCGGCGACGGCGCGCAGACGAGCCTCGGCACGGTGGGCAGCCGCGGTGGCCGCCTCCGACTCCTCGCTGCGTGCCCGATCAAGGGCGGCCTGGGCGCGAGCGGCATCGATCTCATCGGCCAGCTCGGCCACCTCGGCGAGGAGGATCACCTCGTCATGGTCGACCGAGAGGAAGCCACCATGGACGGCCGCCGTGATGCGGCCGGCACCCTCGCTCTCGATGCGCACGACGCCACCGTCGGCGAGGATGGCGAGCACCGGCTCATGCCCCGAGAGGATGCCGATCTCGCCCTCGGCCGTCCGCGCGATGACGGACGTGGCCGCACCACTCCAGAGCTTGCGCTCCGCGGACACGAGCGACACCGACAGGGACATCAGTTGCCTGCCAGCTTCGCAGCGTTGTGCTCGAGGTCCTCGAGGCCACCGCAGAGGAAGAAAGCCTGCTCCGGGATGTGGTCGAACTGACCGTCCGCGATGGCCTTGAACGCCTCGATGGTCTCGCTCACCGGCACGAACGATCCGTCGATGCCCGTGAAGGCCTTGGCGACGAAGGTGTTCTGCGACAGGAAGCGCTGGATGCGGCGCGCACGGCCGACGAGGATGCGGTCCTCCTCGGACAGCTCCTCGATGCCGAGGATGGCGATGATGTCCTGCAGTTCCTTGTAGCGCTGCAGGATCTGCTTCACACGCGAGGCCACGCGGTAGTGCTCGTCGCCGACGTAGCGCGGGTCGAGGATGCGCGACGTGGAGTCGAGCGGGTCCACGGCCGGGTAGATGCCGAGCTCCGAGATCGGACGCGAGAGCACGGTCGTCGCATCGAGGTGCGCGAAGGTCGTGGCGGGCGCCGGGTCGGTGAGGTCGTCGGCGGGCACGTAGATGGCCTGCAGCGAGGTGATGGAGTGACCACGCGTCGAGGTGATGCGCTCCTGCAGCTGGCCCATCTCGTCGGCCAGCGTGGGCTGGTAGCCCACGGCCGAGGGCATGCGGCCGAGCAGCGTCGACACCTCGGAGCCCGCCTGCGTGAAGCGGAAGATGTTGTCGATGAACAGCAGCACGTCCTGCTTCTGCACGTCGCGGAAGTACTCGGCCATGGTGAGCGCCGAGAGGGCGACGCGCAGACGCGTCCCCGGCGGCTCGTCCATCTGGCCGAAGACCAGGGCGGTCTTCTCGATGACGCCGGTCTCGGTCATCTCGAGGAAGAGGTCGTTGCCCTCACGGGTGCGCTCGCCGACACCGGCGAACACCGACACACCACCGAAGTTCTCGGCGACGCGGTAGATCATCTCCTGGATGAGCACCGTCTTGCCCACGCCGGCGCCACCGAAGAGGCCGATCTTGCCGCCCTTCACGTACGGGGTGAGCAGGTCGATGACCTTGATGCCGGTCTCGAACACCTCGGTCTTGGCCTCAAGCTGGTCGAACGACGGCGGCTGGCGGTGGATGCCCCAGCGCTCGTTGATCTGCAGCGAGGACTCCTCGACGTCGAGCGGCTGCCCGAGGGTGTTCCACACGTGACCCTTCGTCACGTCGCCGACCGGCACCGTGATGGAGTCACCGGTGTTGCGCACCTCGGCGCCACGGACGAGGCCGTCCGTCGGCTGCAGCGAGATGGCACGCACCATGTTGTCGCCCAGGTGCTGCGCGACCTCGAGGGTCAGCGTCCGCTTGCCGATCTCACCGAGGTCCACGTCGACGTGCAGCGCGTGGTACAGCTCCGGCATGCCCTCGACGGGAAACTCCACGTCGACGACCGGACCGGTGACGCGAGCTACGCGGCCATTGGTTGCCATGTTGCCTCTTCTTCTACTTCGCGGAGGCGAGGGCGTCGGCACCACCGACGATCTCGCTGATTTCCTGGGTGATCTCGGCCTGACGGGCCTGGTTGGCCTGCCGGGTCAAGGACTTGATGAGCTCTTCGGCGTTGTCCGTGGCGCTCTTCATGGCACGACGACGGGCGGCGTGCTCGGAAGCGGCGGCCTGGAGCAGCGCGTTCCAGACGAGGTTGGTGACGTACTTCGGCAGCAGGGCGTCGAGGACGGTCTCGGCAGCCGGCTCGAAGTCGTAGAGCGGCAGCACGATCTCGCGCTCCACGGCCTCCTCGTACGAGACCTCGACGACTTCCATGGGGATGAGGCGCCGGACCCGCACCTCCTGCTGGGCCATGTTGTGGAAGAGCGTGTAGACGATGTGGATCTCGTCGACCCCGCCCTCCGCCAGCGGCGCCTGCAGCGCCTCGAGCAGGCCCGCAGCGATGGCCTGGGCGTGTTCGTAGCGCGGCTGGTCGGTGAAGCCCGTCCACTGCCCCGCGATCGGACGTTCGCGGAAGCGGTAGAAGTTCACGCCCTTGCGGCCCACGATGTAGTGCTTGACGTCGAGGCCCTCACCCTTCAGCAGGTTCGTGAGCGCCTCGGCCTCGCGGATGACGTTGGACGAGTAGCCACCGGCCATGCCGCGATCGGCCGTGACGAAGCACACCGCGGCACGCACCCGCTCCTCACCGCGCGGGTGGGTGAGCGGGTGCGCCGTCGAACCGTTGGACGCGGCAGCGGAGATGGCGCGCACGAGCGCGTTCGTGTAGGGGGAGGCAGCCTCGATGCGCTGCTGCGCCTTCACGATGCGCGACGAGGCGATCAACTCCATCGCCTTCGTGATCTTCTTGGTCGCCTTGACGGAGCGGATACGCCCCCGGTAGACCCGAAGTTGAGCGCCCATCGACTACTTCTTCACAACCGTGATCTGCGTGTGCTGGACGTCCTCACCATGCATCGCGGGCACCGGCTCGTCCTTCACGAGCGAGTGGCCGGCCGACGTCGTGAACTGGCGCTTGAAGTCGGCGATGGCCGCCTCAAGGCCCGACAGGATGTCGTCGGTGAGGTCGAGCTTCTCGCGCAGCGCAGCGACGACGTCGCCCTTCTCGCGGCCCATGAATTCGAGGAACTCCGACTCGAAGCGGCGGATGTCCTCGACCGGGACGTCATCGAGCTTGCCCTGCGTGCCGGCCCACACCGAGATGATCTCGTGCTCCACCGCGAACGGCGTGTACTGGCCCTGCTTCAGCAACTCGACGAGGCGCGCACCGCGCTCGAGCAGCGCCTTCGACGCGGCATCGAGGTCGGAGCCGAAGGCCGCGAATGCCTCGAGCTCGCGGTACTGGGCCAGGTCAAGGCGCAGGCGGCCGGCAACCTTCTTCATGCCCTTCACCTGCGCCGAGCCACCCACACGCGACACCGAGATGCCGACGTTGATGGCGGGACGCACGCCCGAGTTGAAGAGATCGGACTCGAGGAAGCACTGGCCGTCGGTGATCGAGATGACGTTCGTCGGGATGTAGGCCGACACGTCGTTCGCCTTCGTCTCGATGATCGGCAGGCCGGTCATCGAGCCGCCGCCGAGCTCGTTCGAGAGCTTGGCGCAACGCTCAAGCAGGCGGCTGTGCAGGTAGAACACGTCGCCCGGGTAGGCCTCGCGCCCCGGCGGGCGGCGCAGGAGGAGCGACACGGCACGGTAGGCCTCGGCCTGCTTCGACAGGTCGTCGAACACGATGAGCACGTGCTGGCCCTGGTACATCCAGTGCTGGCCGATGGCCGAACCGGTGTAGGGGGCGAGGTACTTGAAGCCCGCCGGATCGGACGCGGGGGCCGCGACGATCGTCGTGTACTCCATGGCGCCGTTCTCCTCGAGGGCACCACGCACGGAGGCGATGGTCGAGCCCTTCTGGCCGATGGCGACGTAGATGCACTTGACCTGCTTCTTCGGGTCGCCCGAGAGCCAGTTGGCGCGCTGGTTGATGATGGTGTCGATGGCGACCGCGGTCTTGCCCGTCTGGCGGTCACCGATGATGAGCTGGCGCTGGCCGCGACCGATGGCGGTCATGGCGTCGATGGCCTTGATGCCCGTCTGCATCGGCTCCTTCACGGGCTGGCGCTGCACCACCGTGGGTGCCTGCAGCTCGAGGGCGCGACGGCCCTCGGCGGCGATGGGGCCCTTGCCGTCGATGGGATTGCCGAGCGGGTCGACAACGCGGCCGAGGAAGCCGTCGCCGACGGGCACCGAGAGGATCTCGCCCGTGCGACGCACCGGCTGGCCCTCCTCGATGTGCGAGAACTCGCCGAGGAGCACGGCGCCGATCTCGTGGACGTCGAGGTTGAGGGCGAGGCCGAGGAGGCCGCCCTCGAACTCGAGGAGCTCGTTCGTCATCGCCGAGTGGAGACCCTCGACGCGGGCGATGCCGTCACCGGTCTCGGAAACACGGCCCACCTCCTCGCGCGTGGTCGTGGGCGCGAACGAGGCGACATTGCGCTCGATGGCGGCGCGGATGTCGTCCGGCCGGATCGACAACTCCGTCATGATGTCCTGCTCTCTTGGGTCGAACTAGCCGATGAGGGTTCGGCGGGCTTGGGTGAGACGGGTTTCCATGGTGCCGTCGATGACGTCGTCACCGATGCGCACGGAGGCGCCGCCAACGACCGTGGGGTCGACGACGACGTTGAGCCGCACCTCGCGACCCTGCAGTCGCGAGAGGGCGGCGGCGAGCCGACGCTGCTGCTCGTCATCGAGCGCCACGGCGACGCGCACCTGCGCCACGACCCGCTCGCGCTGGGCGGCGGCGAGGTTCGTGAGGGCGGTGACGACAGCATCGACGCGGCGACCGCGCAGTGTGGCGGCTGCGTGCGTGAGCAGCGCCGTGGTGGTGGCCGTGGCCTGTGCCGCCACCAGGTCCCGCACGATCTGCGCCTTGGCGGCTGCCGGGAGTGCGGGGTTCGTGAGCGTCATCTGCAGGTCGGGGTTGGCGTCGACGGCACGGCCGAAGCGGAAGAGCTCCTCCTCGACCGCATCGAGCGAGCCATCGGCCTCCGCCGCGGTGAAGGCGACGACGGCACCCAGCTCGTCGATGGCCTCGACGAGGCCATCGGCATCCGACCAGCGCAGGCGCGCCGAAGCCGCCACGAGGTCGACCGCGAGGGCGTCGACGCGTCCATCGAGCAGGTCGTGCACGAGAGCTGCCCGCGCCTCGACCGACGTGCCGGCGTCCGCGAGCGTGGTGCGCAGCGCCTTGTCGGACGCCAGCAGCGTCGCGACCGCCAACAGCTGCTCGGCCACGACGAGGCTGCAGCCCTGCGCGTGGTCGTCCATCAGGCGGCGGAGGTCGGCACGGGCGCCGGTGCTCGTGAGGGACATCAGTGACCCGCCTCCGCGGCCGAGCGCTCGAGGTCGGCGATGAAGCGATCCACCGCGGCACGGGCACGGGCGTCATCGGCAAGGACCTCACCGACGATGCGGCCAGCGAGGTCGACGGCGATCTCGCCCACCTCACGCTTGAGGCCGCTCATGACCTGCGCCTGCTCGGATGCGATCTGCTCATGGGCACGCTGGGAGATCTCGGTCGCCGCTGCGACCGCCTCGGCGCGCGCCTCCTCGATGATGTGCGCGCGATCGGCCTGGGCGGCGTTGCGGATGGCCGCAGCCTCCGTCCGAGCCTCGGCGAGTGCCTCGCGGTACTGCTCAAGCAGGCGCTCGGCCTCCGCCTGTGCAGCCTCGGCGCGGCGCAGGCCGCCCTCGATCTTGTCCGCACGCTCGTTGGCGAGCTTGCGGGCCGTCGGCAGCACGTACTTCGAGAAGAAGACGAGCAGGATGACGAACGAGAGCGTGCCCCAGATCAGGTCTGCGGTGGCGGGCAGCAGCACGCTGGGCTTGTCACCCTCCGCGAGGACCAATGCTGAGAGAACCATGGACGAATCCGCTCCGGACGACTAGACGAAGAGGAAGCCGGCAACGAGGCCGATGAGGGCGAGCGCCTCGGTGAAGGCGATGCCGAGGAACATGTTCGTGCGGATGACGCCGGTCGCCTCGGGCTGACGCGCGATGCCCTCGAGCGCCTTGCCGACGAGCACGCCGATGCCGATGCCGGGGCCGATGGCGGCGAGGCCGTACCCGATGGCATTGAGGTTGCCGGAGATCGCGGCGAGAACGGACATTGCTGTTCCTTTCGTTGTACCCGATGGCGGGCGATCGGGTGGTCTTGGGGTGGTGGGTCAGTGCTCCGACAGGGCGCCGTCGATGTACACGGCGGTGAGGAGCGTGAAGATGTAGGCCTGCAGGAAGGCGACGAGGATCTCGAACAGCGTGAACGCGAAGCCCATCGCGTACGAGGCCAGGCCGAAGATCTTGAGGAAGCCGGTGGCGTCGAAGAGCAGGTACGAGGTGGCCGAGAAGAAGAGCACGAGCAGCAGGTGCCCGCTCATCATGTTGGCGAGCAGACGCACCGTGAGCGTGACCGGGCGCAGCAGGAACGTCGAGATGAACTCGATCGGCGTGACGAGCAGGTAGATCGGCGCCGGCACCCCACTGGGGAACAGGTTGGCCTTGAGGTAGTGCCCGAGGCCGTGGTGGCGGATGCCCGATGCATTGAACACGATCCAGGACACGATCGCGAGGAGCATCGGGATGGCGACGACCGACGTGCCGGCGATCTGCAGGCCCGGCACGAAGCCCGTGACGTTGAAGGCGAGCACCATGAAGAACAGCGCCGACAGGTAGCCCTCGTAGGCGCGGCCGTGCTTGCCGAGGACCTCCTCGACGATGTTGATGCGCACGAAGTTGATGGCCACCTCGCCGGCGTTCTGGATGCCACGCGGCACGAACTGCGGCTTGCGGAAGGCGATGGTGAAGAAGACCATGACGACGAGCGTCATGAGGAGGCCGATGAGGTTGATGCGGGTCATCCGGAAGGCGGTGCCCGCGAAGAGCGCGGCCTTCGGGAAGAACTCATCGACGTTGGGTGCCGTGAAGCCGCTGCCAGCGGCCATCAGCATGGCGCGAATCATGCTCGCGTCGCTCCCCTTCGAGTCGCGGGCGGTGCCCGTGGACGGTCAGTGCCCTACTGCCCGTACTTGGTGATGACGATGTACACGCTCGCGATGAACCCGACGACCACACCAGAGGCGGTGAACACGCGTCCCGTCCCCAGCCAGTGATCGACAAGCCATCCGATGCCACCCCAGGTCGCCGGCCCGGCCACGAGGGTGGAGATCGCCGCCCAGGCCATTGACTCACCGTGGGGGGCGCCATTCGTGCCGGGACGATCAGCCGGAGGTTGCTCGCCCATCGCCGCGAACCCTACCGGGTTATTTACGGAAAGTTGACGGCGGGAGGTCCCGCCGACCGTCGGTGACGGCCTGTGCGACGAGCGGCAGCGTGAACGCGCGTGGCGCGTGGTGCACGTCACACGGATCGCCCGATTTCCGGGGCGTTTCCCGCGCTCAGGAGGGGTCGGCATAGTACTGCGGGGCGCGGGTGACGAGCCATCCCTCGAGCCCGAGGAGCACGACGGTGCCGGTGAGGAGGGTGACGAAGAGCGTGGGGCGGTCGTACCAGTGCCCGTGCCGCAGCCAGGCCAGGACACCGAGGAGCGCGATGAGCTTCGGCAGCCAGGAGCCGAGGATGGCGAAGCCGAGGAGGTCGGCGCGAAGGCGTCGCGCCCAGACGGCCGTCGCCATGGTGATGCCGAGGAACACGGCCGGCACCAGTGCGCCGATGAGCGCCCCCCGGGCCCCGGCAGCACCCGCCCGCAGGGCACCGAGCGGCACCGCCACGACGAGCAGGAGGAGCACCGCGAGGGCGCCGACGCGGAGCACCCTGACGTGGGGCTCTCGGGGATCGCTCATGCCTGCTCCTCAAGGACGGCGTGATGGGGGCGGTGGAGGATGGCAGCGGCGAGCAATGCTGAGGCCATGAGGAAGACCACGAGCACGGCCGGCCAGGGCGCGAACGCGAGGGCCACGGTGGAGAAGGCGAGGATTGCCGCACCGGCGTGCATGAGCGACGCCGCGACGCGTGGGCTGTGCCCGAGGTTGAGCAGCCGATGGTGCAGGTGCTCCTTGTCCGGCGACAGCGGGCTGCGGCCGCGCGCGGTGCGACGCACGACGGCGAGCACGAGGTCGAGCAGCGGGATGGCGAGGGTGGCGAGCGGCAGCAGGATCGGCAGCACGGTGGAGGCCCGCGAGGTGTCGCTGAGGGCGTTGGGGTCGACCTGGCCCGTGAGCGTGATGGCGCCGCTCGCCAGGAGCAGCCCGAGCATCATGGCGCCCGTGTCGCCCATGAAGATGCGCGCCGGGTTCACGTTGTGTGGCAGGAAGCCCAGGCACATGCCCGTGAGCACGGCCGAGATGAGGGTGGAGAGGGTGGCGCGCTCAAAGCCGTAGTTGACGCTCAGCAGGTACGAGTACACGAAGCTGGCGGCCGCACCGACAAGGACGATGCCGGATGCGAGGCCGTCGAGGCCATCGACGAAGTTCACGGCGTTCACGCACACGAGCACGACGAGCAGGGTGAGCAGCGCCGAGGTGATGGGGTCGAGCACGGTGGCGTTGCCGAGCGGCAGCCAGATGAAGCCGACCCCCTGCCACGCGAGGATGCCCGCTGCCATCGCCTGTCCCGCGAACTTCGTCGGCGCATCGAGGCCGATGCGGTCGTCGACAAGGCCGATGACGACGAGCAAGGTGGTGGCGCCGAGGAGCCCGAACACCATGCCCGGGTCCTCGAACACCGAGCGCATCATCGGCAGCTTCCAGGCGAGCGCGAAACTGGCGAGTAGGCCGAGGTACATGCCGAGCCCGCCCCATCGCGGCGTGATCGTGGTGTGCACGTCACGCTTACGGATGTGCGTGTAGGCACCGGCACGCAGGGCGAGCGCGCGCACACCGGGGGTGGCGAGGTACGTCACGGCAGCGGCCACCATGAGGCACAACACGTACTCGCGCATGGGCACAGTATGGCGGTCGAGCGCACGCCGGCCGGTGGTCGCGCTGACGTGCCGGGCTGTCCAGTCGACTTCGGCGAATGCGTGTGTCAGCGAAGGGCCGTGGGCCCCCACCAGGCAGGTGTAGGCCCACGGCAGCGGCACGCGATCGATCAGGTGTTGTCGACGGCAGAGACCGACAGGCTGTCCGTGCCCGATCGACCGGAGGTCGGCGTCCACACGATCGTGATCGAACCGTCAGAGGCAATGGTGCGGGTGAAGGTCCCGTTCGTCACCGTGAACGTCCGCGACCCGACGGCGGTCGTCGAGTAGACGCTCTCCGACGTGCCTCCGCCATAGGTGATCGTCCAGGATGTGGAACGCAGGAACTTCTTGAGCGAGACCGTGATGCTGCCACCGCTCCCAGCGGTCATCGTCTCGAACGAATAGGCGGTGGCGGCACCCGTCTTGGAAACCGGGCATCCCGAAGCACAGTCGGACACCGTCACCGTGTCGTTCGCTAATACCGTCGCGGTCACATGCAGTTGCCCTCGGGTGGTCACCGGGACAACGTCGACGACCCAGTGGGCGAAGAGCGTGAGCGTGCCACCGGCTGCACAGGTTGCGGCCACCTGCTGCGTGGCGAAGCCCACGAAGGCGCTGGGATCCTGGGCGCGGGTCTTCGCGTTGTTGGCATCGGTGAACCACCCGCCGAAGCTGCCGGGGCCATATGGAACGCGCGGGAGCGTGACGCTGGCACCCGGTGCGACGGCCGCGGATGCGACCTCAGCGGGCATGGACGCCTGCGAGTCGAAGACGACCGTGCAGGTTGCAGGTGCAGGCGGCGTCGCCGTCGTGGTGTCCGTGCCTGCGGGTGCAGGCGTGGAGGTGTCCGGCGTCGACGGCGAGGGTGGGGTCACTGACGAGGTGTCGGTCGCTGGTGTTGCTGGGGTGGTCGGCTGCTGCGGCGTCGTCCACGACAGGGTGGCCGCGCGAGCCCTCGCGGTCGTGGCCAGACCGGCGCGGATGCCGGCACTGTGGATCGAGATCGCGGACCGCACACCGTGCCCCACGAGGAACTGCCGTACCGCAGCGGCTCGGGCGAGACCGAGCGACAGGTTGTTCGCCGAGGTGCCGGACGCTTGCACATAGCCCGTGATGCGCAACGATGCCTCGGCGCTGAGGTCGGTGGCGACCCGCGCCAGCGTCCGCTGCGCCGAGGGCAGCAGTCGGCTGGAACCGGCGTCGAAGTAGATGACCGCACTCGCGCCACCGGCGGTTGACGGAGGCGTGGATGGTGCGGCGTGCGCGGGCGCTGCGATGCCCGTGAGGGCGAGCAGCAGGACGGCGGCGGCGCGGCGGAACGGTGGCACGGGTGCGACTCCCCAACTGTGGATGTTGGGCGAGGCTAGGGGCCAACGTCCCGACAGACGCCGGAGATGTCGGGGTAGCCGAACCGATTCAGCCGCGGGGGTAGGCGGGGAAGCGCGCGACGAGGGCGTCGACCTCGTGCCGGATCGCCACGCGCTCCTCGGAGGACGTCGACAGCACCGCACGGGCGATGAGGTCGCCGATGTGCTGCACCTCCGGCACGCCCATGCCCTGCGTGGTGACCGACGGTGTGCCGACGCGGATGCCCGAGGCGATCGACGGCGGCGCCGGGTCGAAGGGGATGGCGTTTTTGTTCAGCACGATCCCGGCCTCACCACAGCGCTGCTCGGCGTCGATGCCCGTGACGCCCACGCCCTGCAGGTCGAGCAGCGCGAGGTGGGTGTCGGTGCCACCCGTGGTGGGGCGCAGCCCGTGGGAGGCAAGCGTGGATGTGAGCGCCTGGCTGTTGGCGATGACCTGTCGGGCATAGGCCTGGTACTCGGGGGTGGCGCACTCGGCGAGGTTGACGGCCTTCGCCGCGACACCGTGCATGAGCGGGCCGCCCTGCATCATCGGGAACACGGCCTTGTCGATGGCCGCCGCGTGCTCCGCCTTGCACACGATCATGCCGCCGCGCGGGCCGCGCAGCACCTTGTGCGTGGTGAAGGTGACGACGTCGGCGTAGGGCACCGGCGAGGGGATGGCCTTGCCTGCGACGAGGCCGATGAAGTGGGCGGCGTCGACCATGAGGATCGCACCCACCTCGTCGGCGACGGCGCGGAAGGCCGCGAAGTCGATGAGGCGCGGGATGGCGGAGCCGCCGGCGATGATCATCTTCGGCTTGTGCTCACGGGCCAGGTCGCGCATCTGGTCGTAGTCGATGTCCTCGGTCTCGCGGTTGACGCCGTAGTGCACGGCGTTGAACCACTTGCCGGAGAAGCTCACCTTGGCGCCATGCGTGAGGTGGCCACCGTGCGGCAGCGCCATGGCAAGCACGGTGTCACCCGGCTGCAGGAAGGCGCCGTAGACGGCGATGTTGGCGCTGGCACCGGAGTGCGGCTGCAGGTTCGCGTGGTCGGCGCCGAAGAGGGCCTTGGCGCGCTCGATGCCGAGCCGCTCGACCTCGTCGACGACCTCGCAGCCACCGTAGTAGCGCTTGCCCGGGTAGCCCTCGGCGTACTTGTTCGACAGCGTGCTGCCGAGTGCCGCGAGCACCGCGGGGGACGTGAAGTTCTCGGACGCGATGAGCTGCAGCCCACTGCGCAGGCGCCCGAGCTCACGCAGGAGCAGGTCCGCCATCTGCGGGTCGAGCTGGGCAAGCTGGTCGAAGTCCGGGCCCCAGAATGGCGTCGCGTTCACATGCGTCCCTTCGCGTCGGGTGTGCGCGCAGCCTACCGAGCGGGCCCGACCCATCCCCGGTCGCGTCGCCCGAGCCGACGGGTACCACGCCGAAGCGACGCGCGGTTCCGCAGTGTGGCGTGAGCGCTCAGGGGCCGTCGGGCTCGATGCCGGAGGCGAGCAGCGCCTGCGCCTCGGCGAGGTCATCGGCGGCGACGAGCACCCGCACGCCGAGTATCTGCAGGGACGGCTGCATGCCACCCAGGTCATCCGCTGCGACGAGCGCACGGATGCCATTGTCGGCGAGCAGCCCGACGACGAGGTCCGCCACCACACGCGACGGCACCAGGGTGAGCACGACGTCAGCCAAGGTCGGGCACCAGGTTCGTGAGGTGGGCGCGTGTGAAGGCGCCCTCACGGGTGAGGCGGGGTGTGCCATCGGTGACGTCGACGATGCTCGACGTCTGGTCCGGCAGCAGTGGGCCGCCATCGAGGTAGACCGAGGCCACCGCGCCGATGGCCTCCCACACCGCGTCCACGTCGACGTGCGGCGCCTCGCCGGCGCGATGCGTGGGCACCGTGGCCGCCGGGCCGAGGGTGCGCAGGATGTCGAGGGTCCACGGGTGCATCGGCATGCGCACGGCGACGACACCATCGGGCGTGCAGGTCCAGGGCAGCGACGGTTGCGCGGGGGCCACGATCGTGAGCGGACCGGGCCAGCAGTCGCGCATGAGGGTTCGGGCGGCAGGATCGGCGTCACCGGTGAGCCAGGCCAGGCCGTCGACGGTGGAGGCACGCGGCACGAGCACGGGCACGTTCATGCCCGGGCGGGCGCGAAGCGTGCGAATGCGCTCGACGCCGACGTGCGAGAACGCGTCGGTGATGAGCGCGTGGGCGCCGTCGACGTTCACGACGACGAGTTCGCCGCGGCGCGCGGCCGAGACCGCGTGCGCGAGTCCGGCCTCCCGCTGCTGGGGGTCGCCGACGTGGTAGCGGTGCTCCATGGTCCTAGCCTCGCATGCGTCGTGGGGACGGGGTGACGGGCGGCGTCAGGTGCGCAGGGCCGTCGTGTAGCGGGGGCGACCCGTGAGGTCGTCATGGTCGACGACGTCGGTGAAGGCGCCATGGGCGCGCACGACCGCCGGCACCCCGGCGTCGCCAGCCCGCTCACCCTGAGCGTCCGCATGCTCGATGACGAGCAACCCGCCCGGGCGCAGCGCGAGGGCGGCGGTGTCGAGCAGGCCGCGCACGATCTCAAGCCCGTCCGGCCCGCCGAAGAGCGCCTCATGCGGATCGTGGGCCGCCACCTCGGGGTCGCGCGGCACCATGCCGTTGGGGATGTAGGGCGGATTGGTGATGACGAGTGCGGCACGATCCGCGTAGGTCTCGAACAGGCCGGGGTCGGTGGCGTCGCCGTCGATGAGGTCGAGGCTGCTGCTGCTCGCCTGCACGGCGTCCGCATGGAGCGCGAGGTTGCGCCGACCCCACGCCTGGGCATCGGCATAGCGCTCGATGCCGACGACATCGACGCCGGGCAGCTCGGTGGCGAGGGCCAGCGCGATGGGGGCGGCACCGGAGCAGAGGTCGAGCAGCAGCGGCCGCTCCCCCGCCTGCGGCAGGGTGCCCTCGTCGCGCCGCGCCCGCACCCAGCGGATGGCGGCCTCGACGACGGTCTCGGTCTCAGGCCGCGGCACCAGCGCCCCGGGGCCGATGGCAAGCGTGAGACGCCGGAAGGGCGCAACACCGGTGAGGTGCTGCAGGGGCACTCGGCTCTGCCGGCGCGACAGCAGGCGCTCATACGCCATGCGCTGGTCATGGTCGAGCTCGTCGACGAGCAGCAGGCGGGTGCGCGTGACGCCGAGCACGTGGCACAGCAGCAGCTCTGCATCCGTGCGCGCGCTGTCGATGCCGGCGGCACGCAGGCGCTCGGTGCCGTCGATGAGGGCCTGTCGTGCGGTGGTCATGGGTTCCTCGCCTTGCTCGTGCCGGCAATCGAAGCACAGGGCGCGCCCATGCGTGGGGCAGGCAGGCCGGTGCGCACCGACCCCTGACATTGGTGGCCTCAGGCGCCGGCGTCCGCCATGCGAGCCTCGCGGTCGGCCGCCTGCAGCGACTCGACGACCGCGTCGAGGTCGCCCTCGAGCACGCGATCGAGGTTGTTCGCCTTGTAACCGACCCGGTGGTCGGAGATGCGGTTCTCCGGGAAGTTGTAGGTGCGGATGCGCTCGCTGCGATCGACCGTGCGCACCTGCGCCTTCCGGGTGGCCGATGCCTCGGCAGCGCGAGCCTCCTCGGCCGCCGCGATGAGGCGGGCACGCAGGATGCGCATGGCCGACTCCTTGTTCTGCAGCTGCGACTTCTCGTTCTGGCAGGACACGACGATGCCGGTGGGCAGGTGCGTGATGCGCACGGCGGAGTCGGTGGTGTTCACCGATTGGCCACCGGGGCCCGATGAGCGGAACACGTCGATGCGCAGGTCGGCGTCATTGATCTCGACCTCGACGTCCTCGGTCTC
>JAKALQ010000043.1 GCA_021824095.1 Actinomycetes bacterium | reverse complement strand
GATCCACACCCGGTCGATGTGCGGTGCCAGGGCGCGGTGCAGGCGGATCCCGGCCTCGAGCAGCACATGCGGTCCGTGCTCGCGCAATAGGTCATCGAGGCGATCGTGGGAACGCAGGATGCGCAGGTGCGCCTGTGCCGGGAGGCCCAGTGCTGCGCGAACGGCAGCGAACTCGGGGCGCACAAGATTGGGGGAGTAGCGCTCGGCCTCGGCGGTGGCGGCACCCACGACAACGGTGTCAGCCGCGGCGCGCAGGGTGCGCAGCCAGTCGAGGTCCTCGGGGCCGCTGATGCTGCGGGACGAGCCGTCCGGGCCACGCAGCTGACCGTCCAGGCTCACGACGAGGCTGAGGGCGACGGCCGGCGCGAGGGCACGCACCTCCTCGACGGTGGGCAGGCCCGGGCGCATGCCCGAAGTGTGGCAGATTTCCGCCATGTCCCTCCTGACGGAGCGCTTCCCCCAACCGGACGCCGACGACCTGCTCGCGGGGTTCGTGCCCCCACCGCACTTCGCCGACGCCACCTTCGCCACCTACCTGCCACAAGATCCGACGCAGGCGGCGGCGCTGGCGAACCTGCGGCAGTTCGCCGCCGACATCGACCGACCGCGGCGGCGCGGCCTGCTGCGTCGGGAGCCAGTGCTGCTCGGGCGCTACCTCGATGGGGGCTTCGGCGTCGGCAAGACCCACCTGCTCGCGGCGTTGTGGCATGCGGTGCAGGCGCCGGCCGCCTTCGGCACCTTCGTCGGCTTCACCAACCTCGTCGGGGCGCTCGGTTTCGCGCCCGTGGTGGAGGCGCTCGCGCGCTTCCGGCTCATCTGCATTGACGAGTTCGAGCTCGACGACCCCGGTGACACCGTCATGCTGTCGACGCTGTGCCGTCGCCTCGTCGAGCGCGGTGTGGTGCTCGCAGCGACCTCGAACACCCTGCCAGACCAGTTGGGCGAGGGTCGGTTCGCGGCGGAGGACTTCCTGCGCGAGATCCAGGGCCTGGCCGCCCACTTCGAAGTCGTGCGCATCGACGGGGCCGACTACCGGCATCGCGAGGGCGTGCCGGATGCGGGCGGCGCCGAGCCCGATGCGGTGCGGACGGAGGTGGAGGCGCGCGGCGGCGCCGTTGAGGACTTCGATGCCCTGCTGGCGCACCTCGCTCGTGTGCATCCGTCCCGCTACCGCTACCTGCTGCAGGGTGTGCCGGTCCTCGGGCTGCTCGGCCTGCGCACCGTGCGCGACCAGGCCGAGGCGCTGCGGCTCGTCGTGCTCGTCGATCGCCTGTACGACCTCGATGTGCCCGTGCGCAGCGCGGGGGTGCGCCTCGATTCGCTGTTCGCGCCGGAGTTGCTCGCTGGGGGCTATCGCAAGAAGTACTTCCGTGCCCTGTCGCGTCTGGCGGCACTGCACGGCTGACCGGTCGGTCCTCGTGGCACCGCCCATGGCCTTCGAGCCGGAAGTCCCTAGGGCGCGGCCCGCGCCTGCGTACCATCGCAAGCGGGGCCTCCCGTCGGAAGGGGCGTGGCACCATGGCACGAAGCACGAAGCACTCCGGTCGGATCGTCGTCGGCGTCGACGGGTCCGAGCACTCCATCGCCGCGCTGCGGTGGGCCAACCGCCTGGCACCCGCGCTCGACTGCACAATCGACGCCGTCATCGTCTGGACCTACCCGACGCCCATGGGCGTCGAGACGGTGGTGTTCCCCGAGCCGTCGCTGTTCGAGGAGTCGGCGCGCGCGACACTCGACGCGGCTGTGAACGCCGCCTTCGGCGAGCATCGACCGTCGTCGCTCACGAGGCGCGTAGTCGAGGGCTATCCCGCCGGTCGGCTGCTGGAGCTTGCCGAGGGCGCCGAGATGCTCATCGTCGGTTCACGCGGACATGGTGGGCTTGTCGGGGCGCTGCTGGGCTCCGTGAGCACCCGTTGCGCCGAGCACGCCAAGTGCCCGGTGCTCGTGGTGCACGAGCCGTGACGCAACGCGGGGAATCCTGCCGGGTGTGATGCTGCGGGCTCGGCCAAACGTCGCTGCTACGTGCCGTGCACGCGCAACACGTCATGGCGGTGCATCGGGCGTGCAGGGCACGCGACGACGGCGTCGGGCGGCCGATCTCGGCCGGCCAACCTCGGCCGTCCGACTTCGGCCGGTCAACCTCGGCCGCCGGCGACAGTGTGCCGATGGTGCCCGCGCCAGCAATGACGCACCCCGGGCGTCCGATGCGGACGTCCGGGGTGTTCGGTGGTCGATACAGGACTCGAACCTGTGACCTCTTCCATGTCAAGGAAGCGCGCTAACCAACTGCGCCAATCGACCGTGTTGAGTTCTCGAGGTGGAGACGGGATTTGAACCCGTGTAGAGGGATTTGCAGTCCCTTGCCTCGCCTCTCGGCCACTCCACCGGGCCAGCTCCCAAGGAGCCACCGAGCGGACGACGGGACTCGAACCCGCGACCCTAACCTTGGCAAGGTTATGCGCTACCAACTGCGCTACGTCCGCGACACCGCTTGCGCGGCGACGAGCCCGGACATTACATGACATGGCACCCGCCCTCCAAACCGGTGGGGCCGTATCGTGCGGGCATGCGAGAGGGCTTCGCGCAGTGGCGAGGGTGGGACTACACCGACGTCGTCGACGTGCGCGATGACTGGTGCATCGACGATGCGTGGCACTGGTTCCTCACGGCCACCTTCGAGGGTGAGCAGCACGCGGTGGCCTTCGCGACCCGCACGCCATCGACCGACGTGGATGGCCCCTGGCCGGGCATCCCGCGAGCGGCGTGGCGCAGTTCCCTCGACCACGGCGGGTACGTCGAGGCCGTCGAGCGGACACGCGAGGCCATCGCCCGCGGGGACGTGTACCAGGCCAACATCTGTCGCATCCTGCAGGCCGAGTGGCCGGACGGCGCGAGCCTCCGTGGCCTGGCACGAGCCCTGCGCGACCACCACCCGGCGCCCTACGCGGGCCTGCTCGACGTGCCAGCGGGTCCGGGCCTGCCCGATGGGCTCGGCGTCGTGAGTGCGTCCCCTGAGTTGTTCCTCGCACGCGATGGAACGCTCCTGCGCACTGCGCCGATCAAGGGCACGGCGCCGACGGCGGCGGCCATGCTGGCGAAGGATGAGGCCGAGAACCTCATGATCGTCGACCTCATGCGCAACGACCTCGCTCGCATCTGCATGCCGGGTTCGGTGCGGGTGTCGCGCCTGTTCGACATCGAGGAGCATCCGGGGCTCGTGCACCTCGTCTCGGAGGTGGAGGGTCGCCTGGCGTCGGACGCGGATGCCTGGCCGTCGATCAGCACGCTGCTGCCTGCGGGGTCCGTGTCGGGTGCGCCGAAGTCGTCGGCGCTGCGCATCATCCGCGCCCTTGAGGGTCGGGATCGTGGGCTGTACTGCGGTGTGCTCGGGGTCGCGTCCGGCGGTGTGGCGACACTGGCCGTCGGCATCCGCTGCTTCGTCCGTCGCGGCCCGTGGCTCGAGTTCGGGGTGGGCGCCGGCATCACGTGGGGCAGCGACCCTGAGGGGGAATGGCGGGAGACGGAACTCAAGGCCGACCGGCTGCTCGCCGTCGCGGCCATCGCGGATGTGCCGTCATGACCGTCTGGTTCGGCAACGTGCATGGTGGTGGGTTGGTGCCGGACGACGAGGCGCGCATCGCGGTGCGCACCGCGGGCGTCGCCTACGGACTCGGTTGCTTCGAGACCATGCGCGTGGAGGCCGGGCGCGTGTTCCTCCTCGACTGGCACCTCAAGCGCCTGCGGGCTGCGTGCGAGCGCCTCGGCCTCGATGCGCCGACCCCCGGCCTGGTGGAAGCGGGCATCAGCGCGTTGGTCGTCGCAGTCGGGCTGGCAGGGGTGGGGCGGCTGCGGCTGTCGGTCGCTGCAGGCGTCGATGGCGACACCACCATGTGGGCCACGCTCGACCCGCTCGACGATGCCCCAGACGGGGTGCGGTTGGTGACGGTGCCGTGGCGCCGCAACGCCGACAGCCCGCTTGCCGGCGTCAAGGCGCTGGCCTACGCCGAGACGCTGCTCGCGCACCGGGCGGCGCAACGGGCAGGGGGCACGGATGCCCTGTTGTGCAACACCGACGGGCTCGTCGCAGAGTGCGCCACGGCCAACGTCGTGGTGGTGCTCGATGGAGTGGCGTGTACGCCGCGCGTCTCGGACGGGGCGTTGCCGGGCATCGGGCGGCGGTTCCTGCTGGCGGACACAGCGGCCGGCGTGCTCGAGAGGGGCGTGCCGGAGACGCGTCTCGCGGAGGCGGGTGAGGTGTTCGTCGTCTCCGCCCTCCGGGGCGTGCGGCCGGTCGTCGGGTTGGACGATCGTGCGCTTCCCGTCGGGCCGATCACGGCGGTCGCGCGCCGCCGCTGGCAGGAGCGGGCCGCCGACTCGAGCTGGTGGAGCTGATTGGCGCGCCCCGGCGCTCCTCGGTATGGTTCGCCGCGTCGGGCGATTGGCTCAGTGGTAGAGCACTCGCTTCACACGCGAGGGGTCACTGGTTCGAACCCAGTATCGCCCACCACCGACACACGGGCCGTCCCCTTGGGACGGCCCTCGTCATGCACCCACTCCACCGCCGCCCCGCCACCTTGCCCCCGTCGCGCGCGTTCACGAACCGCGCTAGGACTCAAAACGGGCGGACATATCCGGCGAATTTCAGCCCGTTCTGAGTCCTAGCGCGGACTGGGGTCGGGCGCGGGGGTGGGTGGTGGCGCGGGCGGGTGGGGTGGCGACGTGGAAGGATGCGCCCATGAGCGAATTCTCGGTGACCATCAGGCGGGGCGACTCTTCCGAACAGGTGACCGCGACATCCACGACGACGGCGGGTGACCTCGTCGGCGACGGCAAGACGGTGGTCGTCGCTCGCATCAACGGCGCCCTGCGCGACCTCGCGACGACGGTGCACACCGGCGACGTCATCGAGCCCGTGCTCATCACGAGCGACGAGGGTCTGGCCGTGCTGCGGCACTCCACGGCCCACGTCATGGCGCAGGCCATCCAGGGCCTCAACCCGCAGACGCGGCTCGGCATCGGGCCGCCCATCCGCGACGGCTTCTACTACGACTTCGACACCGACCGTCCGTTCACGCCCGAGGACCTCCAGGCCATCGAGCAGCGCATGGGCGAGATCCTGAAGCAGGGCCAGCGCTTCGTGCGCCGTGTCGTCACCGACGACGCGGCCCGCGCCGAACTGGCGGCGGAGCCCTACAAGCTCGAGCTCATCGGCCTCAAGGGCGGGGCGGTCGAGGTCGATGTGATGGAGGTCGGCGGCGCCGAGCTCACCATCTATGACAACGTCGACGGACGCACGGGTGCGGTGGTCTGGAGCGACCTGTGCCGCGGCCCCCACGTGCCGAACACCCGCTTCATCAACCCCAACGCCATCAAACTCATGCGCAGCGCGGCCGCCTACTGGCGCGGCAACGAGAAGAACCCCATGCTGCAGCGCGTCTACGGCACGGCGTGGGCGTCGAAGGACGACCTCAAGGCGCACCTCACGATGCTCGAAGAGGCGGAGCGCCGCGACCACCGTCGGCTCGGCGCCGAACTCGACCTCTTCTCCTTCCCCGATGAGATCGGCTCCGGCCTCGCGGTGTTCCATCCCAAGGGCGGCATCGTCCGCCGCGAGATGGAGAACTACTCGCGCGAGCGTCACATCGCTGCGGGCTACGAGTTCGTGAACACCCCGCATATCACGAAGGCCAATCTGTTCGAGATCTCCGGGCACCTCGGCTTCTACAAGGAGGCCATGTTCCCGCCCATGCGCCTCGATGAGGAGCTCGACGACGAGGGCAACGTGAAGCGCCAGGGCGTCGACTACTACCTCAAGCCGATGAACTGCCCCTTCCACTGCCTCATCTACCGGGCTCGTGGCCGCTCCTATCGTGAGCTGCCGCTGCGCATGTTCGAGTTCGGCACCGTCTACCGGTACGAGAAGTCCGGCGTGGTGCACGGCCTCACCCGTGTGCGCGGGCTCACGCAGGATGACTCCCACATCTTCTGCACGCGCGAGCAGATGCCCGGCGAGCTCAAGAACCTCCTGAACTTCGTCCTCGACCTCCTGCGCGACTACGGCCTCGATGACTTCTACCTCGAGCTCTCGACGCGCGACCCGGAGAAGTCGGTCGGCACCGATGAGGCCTGGGAGGCCGCAACGCGCGCCCTCGAGGAGGCGGCGCTCGAGTCCGGGCTCACCCTTGTCCCGGATCCAGGCGGGGCGGCCTTCTACGGCCCCAAGATCTCCGTGCAGGCAAAGGACGCCATCGGCCGCACTTGGCAGATGTCGACGATCCAGGTCGACTTCAACAACCCCGAGCGCTTCGACCTCGAGTACACGGCGCCCGACGGCAGCCGCCAGCAGCCGGTCATGATCCACCGTGCCCTCTTCGGCTCCGTGGAACGCTTCTTCGGCGTGCTCCTCGAGCACTACGCGGGCGCGCTGCCGGCATGGCTGTCGCCGGTGCAGGTGGTCGGCATCCCGATCACCGGCGAGCATGTCGAGTACCTGCAGCGCGTCGTCGATCGCCTGCAGGCACAGGGCATCCGCGCCGAGGTCGACGCCTCCGATGACCGCATGCAGAAGAAGATCCGCAACGCGCAGGGGCAGAAGGTGCCGTACATGCTCATCGCGGGCGACACCGACGCGGCCCAGGGCGCGGTCTCGTTCCGCTACCGCAACGGTGAGCAGCGCAACGGCGTGCCCATCAGCGAGGCCATCGAGGAGATCGTGACGGCGGTGCGCGAACGTCGATGACGGAGCGATTCGACCACCTGTGGAGCCCCCACCGCATGGTCTACCTCCGCGGTGAGGGCCGGCCCACCACGCCCGATGCGCAGGACTGCCCGTTCTGCGCCGCACCCGCGCTCGAGGATGCGGACGGCCTCGTCGTGCACCGCGGTGTCACGGCCTACGTCGTCATGAACCTGTACCCGTACAACGCGGGTCATGTGCTCGTCTGCCCCTACCGCCATGTGGCCGACTACACCGACCTCACCGTGCGCGAGCGTGACGAGGTGGCCGAGCTCACGCAGGAGGCCATGCGCGTCATCCGCACGGTCAGCGGTGCGCACGGCTTCAACATCGGCATGAACCAGGGAGCCCTCGCCGGCGCCGGCATTGCCGCACACCTGCACCAGCACGTGGTGCCTCGTTGGGGCGGCGACACCAACTTCATGCCCGTCATCGGGCAGACGAAGGTGATGCCGCAACTGCTCGAGGAGACGCGACGGCTGTTCGCGGAAGCCTGGCCCCATGCTTGACAACGCCCGGGTCCGTCGCGCCGCAGCCACCGTGCTCGACCCGGTGGCGCGCCTGCTGCTGCGACTGCACGCCACTGCGTCCGGCGTCACCATCGCCGGCAGCATCGGCGCCATCCTGGTGTCGGTGCTGCTCATCGCGCGCGGGGAGTTCCTGCCGGCCGCGCTGCTCATGATCCCCCTCGCAGGGGCGGACGCCCTCGACGGCACCATGGCGCGCATGAGCGGCACGAGCAGCCGCTGGGGCGGCTTCCTCGACTCCACCACCGACCGCATCACCGACGGCGCCATCTTCGCCAGCTTCGCCTGGTGGGCCATCGACGTTGACCGTCGTCTCGCGGTGGCTGCCTTCATCGCCCTCATCGCCGGCTTCGTCACGTCATACACCCGCGCGAAGGCGGAGTCCCTCGGCATCGAGTGCAAGGTCGGTGTCGCCGAGCGGCCCGAGCGCGTCGGCGGCATCATGGCCGCGGCCGGATTCGCGGGGCTCGGTGTGCCCTACATCCTCCCGCTCGCCATGTACGTCATCGCGCTGCTCTCCACCATCACGGTGTGGCAGCGTGCCTCGCTGGTGCACCGGGCGCTCACATGACGGTGTCGCCGCGGCTCATCGTCGGGGCCTTCCGCGTGGCCTGGCGCGTCATCCCCGCCGTCCCAGAGCGCATCGCAGCGCCGATCGTCGCCCTCCTCGCCGACATGGCCTGGTTGCGCAACGGTCCCGGCGTCCAGCAGCTGCAGGCCAACCTGGCGCGCGTCGTGGGGGTCGAGCCCACCTCCGCCGCCGCCCGCACCCTCGCCCGGCAGGGCATGCGCAGCTATGCCCGGTACTGGCGCGAACTCTTCGCCATCGCGTCCTGGGATCGCCCGACGCTGGCCCGCCACATTCGTGTCGAGGGCACGGAGCACCTCGACGCGGCCCAGGCGCGGGGAGCCGGCGTCATCGTCGTCACCACGCACAGCGGCAACTGGGAGGCCCCCGCGGCGCTGCTCGCGCCCTCACTCGGGGGCGCCACCACCGTGGCCGAGCGTCTGCGTCCGGACGAGCTCTTCGACACCTTCGTCGCGGCGCGCGAACGCCTCGGGCTCGAGGTGCTGCCGCACGTCGGCGGCGCACGCCCGGCGGCGCGCGTGCTGCGCGAACGACTGGAGGAGGGGCGCGTCATCGCCCTCGTCTCCGAACGCGACCTCAGCAGACGGGGTGTGCCGGTCACGTTCTTCGGCCACCCTGCCCGCATGGTGGGAGGTCCCGCCATGCTCGCGCTCGCCACCGGTGCCGCCATCGTCGGTGCCGAGTGCTTCTATGACGCCGGCGGGGCCGTGTGCCGCTTCCACCCGGTGACGGTGTCACCCGATGACACGATCGAGACCCTCACGCAGCGCCTGGCCGACCTGTACGCGCGCTTCATCGCGGCCCACCCCGCGGACTGGCACATGCTGCAGCCCATCTGGGTCGACGAGGAGCTGACGTGAGGATCGGCATCGTCTGCCCCTATGACTGGGATGCACCCGGCGGTGTGCAGGTGCATGTGCGCGACCAGGTGCGCGAGTTCACGCGCCTCGGCCACGAGGTGCAGGTGCTGGCGCCCTCGGACGGCGAGGAGGGCAAGCCCGCCTGGTTCACCAGCGGCGGTCCGGCGAGATCCGTGTCCTACAACGGCTCCGTGGCACGCCTGGCCTTTGGCATCGGGCCCACGCGTCGGGTGCGGGAGTGGATCCGCGCGCATGACTTCGACGTCCTGCATGTGCATGAGCCCCTGGCGCCGTCCCTGTCGCTGCTCGCCGTGTGGTCGGCCACCGGGCCCATCGTGGGCACGTTCCACTCGTCCATGGAACGGTCGCGGGTGCTCAGTGCCGGCAACGCCATCGCGCAGACGGTGCTCGAGAAGCTCCGTGGCCGCATCGCCGTGAGCGAGGCCGCCCGGCGCACCTTCGCCGAGCATGTCGGCGGCACCTTCGTCGTCATCCCGAACGGCGTCGACATCGAGGCCTTCGCCGGCACGGACGCGCTCCCCGGGCATCCGCGCCCGAACTCGCTGCTCTTCCTCGGCCGCATGCTCGAGCCACGCAAGGGCCTCGCGGTGCTGCTGGCGGCCCTGCCCGAGATCGCCGCCGCCGTGCCGGACGTCACGATCCTGCTTGCCGGCCCTGGCGACCAGGATGCGGTGATCGCCGATGTCGCGCCCGAGCACCGTGAGCGCATCGAGTTCCTCGGCTTCGTCGACGCCGAGCGCAAGGCAGCCACACTGCGTTCGGCCACGCTCTATGTCGCACCGAACACCGGCGGCGAGTCCTTCGGCATCATCCTCACCGAGGCCATGGCCGCGGGCGCGCCGATCGTCGCGTCTGACCTGCCGGCCTTCGAATCCGTGCTTGACGGGGACGCCGGCGCCATGTTCCGCAACGAGGATCCGCACGACCTTGCCCGCGTCGTCATCCAGCTCCTGCGCGACCCGGGGGAGCGCGAGGCACTGGTGCGCCGGGGGCACGAGCGCGTGCAGGCCTTCGACTGGCAGCGCGTCGCGCAGGACATCCTCGACGTCTACGACTCGGTCATCACCGGCGAGACGGGTGTGCGTGAGGACCTGCGCGGCCAGCTCGTCGGTCGCTTCGCCCGCTTCCTGGAGGTGTAGTCGACGATGATCGACCTCTTCGACGTCTGGAAGGTGGCGCTGCTGCTCCTCGTCGTGATCCTCGTGGGGTTGTACCTCGCCATGACGGCGGGCCGGCTCGACCGACTGCACGTGCGCTACGACGCGGCGATCACATCGCTGGAACTGCAGTTCGCGCTGCGAGCCGAAGCAGTGGCGGAGACGGTTGCCGAGGGTGCCATCGACCCGGTGTCCGCCGGGCTGCTGAGCCGCGCACTGGCGGCCCGCCGCACGGAGGGCCCCATCCAGGTCGGTGCGGAGAGCGAACTGTCGGCCCTGCTGCGCGAGGTGGTCGAAGCCAACGACGGCGTCGTGGGCCCACCGGATGTGCAGCAGGCGCTGCGGTCGGCGTGCAATCGGGTGGCCTTCGCGCATGCCTTCCTCGAGGAGGCCGTCGACACGGCGCTCGAGATGCGCCATCGTCCCCTGGTGAAGCGGCTGGGCCTCGCGGGGCACACCGCCTACCCGCGGCACATCCGCTGCGACGTCGCGGCACCGGTGTTCGCCGACTGAGCGGTGAACTGCAAGTCGTCTGCGACTGCGGGACCGGACGCAGCGAAGAGTGGTCCGGGTGCGGCGCGGGTCCTTGGGCCCCCGTACGATGTGGCCATTCGTAAGGAGTGCGCAGCATGGAATCCACCCCCACCGTCGGCACCGCCCGCGTGAAGCGCGGCATGGCGGAGATGCTCAAGGGCGGCGTCATCATGGACGTCGTCACACCGGAGCAGGCGAAGATCGCCGAGGACGCCGGCGCCGTCGCCGTCATGGCGCTCGAGCGTGTGCCCGCCGACATCCGCGCCCAGGGCGGCGTGGCGCGCATGTCCGACCCGGACATGATCCAGAGCATCATCGACGCGGTGTCCATCCCCGTCATGGCGAAGGCGCGCATCGGCCACTTCGTCGAGGCGCAGGTGCTCGAGTCGCTCGGCGTCGACTACATCGACGAGTCCGAGGTGCTCACCCCGGCCGACTACGAGAACCACATCGACAAGTGGGCCTTCACGGTGCCCTTCGTCTGCGGCGCCACGAACCTCGGTGAGGCGCTGCGCCGCATCAACGAGGGTGCGGCCATGATCCGCTCCAAGGGTGAGGCCGGCACGGGCGATGTCTCGAACGCCGTCACGCACATGCGGGCCATCTCCAAGGAGCTGCGCCGGCTGTCGTCCATGCGCGAGGACGAGCTGTACGTCGCCGCGAAGGAGCTGCAGGCCCCCTACGAGCTCGTGCGCGAGGTCGCTGCCAACGGCAAGCTCCCGGTGGTGCTCTTCACCGCCGGTGGCATCGCCACGCCCGCGGACGCCGCGATGATGATGCAGCTCGGCGCCGAGGGCGTCTTCGTGGGCTCGGGCATCTTCAACATCCGCCCGGGCGAGCCGGCGAAGGCAGCCGACGCTGCGGCTCGTGCCGCCGCGATCGTGAAGGCCACCACGTTCTACAACGAGCCCTCGGTCGTCGCGGAGGTGTCGCGCAAGCTCGGCCAGGCGATGGTCGGCATCAACGTGGCCGACATCCCGGTGCCGCACCGCCTCGCTGAGCGTGGCTGGTGACCACACCCGTCATCGGGGTGCTCGCCCTCCAGGGTGATGTGCGCGAGCACCGGGCGATGCTCGAGGCCTGCGGGGTGCGTTCGGCTGCCGTGCGCATCCCCGCCGACCTTGCGGGCGTCGACGGGCTCGTCGTGCCCGGTGGTGAGTCCACGACGATGTCGAATCTCGCCATCGCGTTCGGCATGTTCGAGCCGCTCCGCACCTTCGTGCGGGGCGGGGGACCGGCCTACGGTTCCTGCGCCGGCATGATCATGCTCGCGGATCGCATCCTCGACGGGCGTCCGGACCAGCAGACGATCGGAGGCCTCGACGTCGTGGTGCGCCGCAACGCCTTCGGCCGCCAGGTCGATTCCTTCGAGGCCGACCTCCACGCACCGAGGATCGCGGGGGACGAGCCCATGCGGGCCGTGTTCATCCGCGCGCCCTGGGTGGAATCCGTCGGCCCGGAGGTCGAGGTGCTCGCGCGCGTCGAGGGTGGGCCGCAAGCCGGTACGATCGTCGCCGTCCAACAGGGCAACGTGATGGCAACAAGTTTCCATCCCGAGATCACCTCGGATCGACGCGTGCACGAGTACTTCGTGCGCCTCGTCCGATCACCGCAGTAGCGCAGACACAGGGAGGCGTCGTGTCAGGCCATTCCAAATGGGCGACGACGAAGCACAAGAAGGCGGCAATCGACGCCAAGCGCGGCAAGCTGTTCGCCAAGCTCATCAAGAACATCGAGGTCGCGGGACGCACCGGGGGTGCCGATCCTGCTGGCAACCCGACGCTCTACGACGCCATCCAGAAGGCCCGCAAGGCCTCGGTGCCGAACGACAACATCGAGCGCGCCCTGAAGCGTGCCGCCGGCAGTGAGGCCGGTGGCGCCGACTGGCAGACCATCATGTACGAGGGCTACGGGCCCAACGGTGTCGCGGTGCTCATCGAGTGCCTCACCGACAACCGCAACCGTGCCGCCACCGACGTGCGCGTGGCCGTCACCCGCAACGGCGGCAACATGGCGGATCCCGGGTCGGTGTCCTACATGTTCAACCGCAAGGGCGTCGTGCTCATGCCGAAGGGCACGGCAACCGAGGACGACGTCCTCATGGCCGTGCTTGATGCCGGCGCCGAGGAGGTCAACGACCTCGGCGACGAGTTCGAGATCGTGTCCGAGGCGGGCGACCTCGTGGCCGTGCGCACCGCCCTGCAGGCGGCGGGATTCGACTACAACAGCGCCGACTCGTCCTTCCTCCCGAGCGTCACGGTGCCCCTCGACGCCGACGGGGCCCGCAAGGTGTTCCGCCTCATCGAGGCCCTCGAGGACTGCGACGACGTGCAGAACGTGTACGCCAACTTCGACGTGGCGGACGACGTCATGGCGGAGCTCGACGCGGAGTGATGCCGCGGGTGCTCCCGGGATCGGTCGGGCCCCGCAACTAGGCTCGCGCCATGCGCACCATCCTCGGCGTCGATCCCGGGCTCACCCGGTGCGGCTTCGGCGTCGTCACGGTGCACGGCACCACCGTGCGCTATGTCGTCGCCGGGGTCATCCGCACCCCGGCGGACATGCCCGTCGAGGACCGGCTGCATGCCGTGTGGCAGGAGCTCACGACCATCGTCGAGGCGCGCCAGCCGGACGCCATGGCCGTGGAACGCGTGTACGCGCAGGCCAACCTGCGCACCGTCATGGGCACCGCGCAGGTGTCCGGCATCGCGCTCACGATGGCCCGCCTCCATGGCATCCCCGTTGCCACCTACACGCCAACGGAGATGAAGGCGGCCGTCACCGGCCACGGCCGCGCCGAGAAGGCGCAGGTGATGGCGATGGTGCAGCGGGTGCTGCGGCTCGATGCGCCGGTGCGGCCGGCCGATGCCAGCGATGCCCTCGGCCTCGCCATCTGCCATGCCTGGCGGGGTGCGGCGCAGGCGCGCGTGGCGGCGGCCCTTGCGGCGGTGGGTCGATGATCGCGCGCATCCGCGGCACGGTGCTCACCCGTTCGGCCACCACCGTCGTCGTCGACCTCCATGGGCTCGGCATCCTCGTCACCGGCACCCCACGCGCCCTCATGGGTGCGCATGTCGGGGGAGAGGTCGACCTCGCCACGAGCCTGGTCGTGCGCGAGGACCAGTGGCAGCTCTACGGCTTCGCCGACGAACGGGAGCGCGAGACGTTCTCGCTGCTGCAGTCGGTGTCCGGCATCGGCCCCCGCATCGCCCTTGCCGCCCTCTCCACGCTCGACCCCGACCGCCTCGCGGCCGCCATCGGCTCGGGTGACATCGCAGCGCTCACGAAGGTGCCCGGCATCGGCCGCAAGGGTGCCGAGCGCCTGTGCGTCGAGTTGCGCGATCGCCTGCCCGCCCTCACCACCGCCGGCGGCGGTTGGCGTGCGGCCGTGCACGAGGCGCTTGTCGGCCTCGGCTGGTCGGCGGCGCAGGCC
>JAKALQ010000132.1 GCA_021824095.1 Actinomycetes bacterium | reverse complement strand
GTCGAGGCTGGTTCCAGGGCTACCCGAAGAAGCTCGGCAGCGCCTACGTCACGCGCCCGTACAACCGCGGCATCGCGGCCCCGCGCATCGCGGAGGGCGGCACCTTCGGGGCGTCGCTCGCGGCCTATGACCACCGGCTCGCGCAGGCCAAGGTGACGCTGCGCGAACCGGCAGCGAGCAACGGTTTCGTCAATGGTCACAAGATGCTGCACCATCGCGTCATGCCGTCGCTCGTGCCCGGCGCGGGTATGTCGATGGAGCAGGTCGTCACCATGGGCGGCGTCAACCTCGACCTCGGCCAGCCGTGGAAGGGCGATGCGGAACTCATGCTCTCGGACTCGCCGTGGGACCAGCCGGCGTCGCTGCTGCCCGTCGACGAGATCATCGCCGGCTACTTCTGCGAGGTGGGTACCACCTTCGCCGGTGGCACCCTGCTCGAGGATCGCTCGCGCGCGATCTGAGCGATCAGCCTTCGAGGGCCTCGTCCACCTGTGGGGCGCGGCCCTCGTGCATGCCGAGGAGTGCGAGCAGCAGGTCCACCGCCTCGTCCACACTCGTCGCCCAATGCAGGCCGCGCGCAGCCTCGGGTCGCATGAAGCCTGACGCCACGAGGTGGTCGATGAGGGCGTGCAAGTGCGCGTAGTCGCCCCACGGGTCGATGACGAGGATGGGCTTGCGGTGCATGCCGAGCGTGGAGGCCGTCCACACCTCGGTGAGCTCCTCGAGGGTGCCGATGCCACCGGTGAGCGCGACGAAGGCCTCGGCATGGCGGTCCATCTCGGCCTTGCGGGTGCGCATGTCGGGTGTGACGACGAGCTCGTCCGACGCGTGGTCGGCCAGCTCGAGGTCGACGAGCGCCTGGGGGATGACGCCGATGGTGTGCCCACCGTGGGCCCGCGCCGCACGGGCCACGGCGCCCATCATCGACACCGACCCGCCACCGCTCACCAGGTCGAGCCCGCGGGACGCGAGCGCGGCACCGACATCGGTGGCGAGCTCGACGTAGCGGGCGTCGATGCGCGTGCTGGAGGCGCAGAAGACGCAGACGCGTCGATGGTTCATGCGTGCAGGGCCGCGTTGAGCCCGCCCCAGGTGCCGGTGCGCGGGCGCGCCTCGAGCGCACCGGTGACCGAGTTGCGCCAGAACAGCAGGTTCGGCACACCCGAGAGCTCGCGCCCCTTCACCACCTGCCCGTCGGGCAGCGTGATCTTCGAGCCGGCCGTGATGTAGGTGCCGGCCTCGACGACGGATCCGTCGCCGAGCGAGATGCCGACGCCCGCGTTGGCGCCGATGAGGCAGCCCTCACCGATGCTGATGACCTCCTGGCCGCCGCCGGACAGCGTGCCCATGATCGACGAGCCGCCGCCGATGTCCGAGCCGTTGCCGACGACGACGCCCTGCGAGATGCGCCCCTCGACCATCGAGGCACCGAGCGTGCCGGCGTTGAAGTTCACGAAGCCCTCGTGCATCACGGTGGTGCCCTCGGCCAGGTGGGCGCCGAGGCGCACGCGGTCGGCGTCGGCGATGCGCACACCGGACGGCACGACGTAGTCGACCATGCGCGGGAACTTGTCGACGCCGAGCACCTGGAACTCGATGCCGCGGCTGCGCGTGCGGACGCGCACCGTGTTCAGGGTGTCGATGGCGACCGGGCCGATCGACGTCCACGCCACGTTCGCCAGCAGGCCGAAGATGCCGGTGAGGTTGATGGTGCGCGGCTGCACGAGCCGATGCGACAGCAGGTGCAGGCGCAGGTACACGTCCGCGGCATCGACCGGCGCGGCGTCGAGGTCGGGGATGACGGTGGTGACGACCGCAATGCGCACGTCGCGCAGGTCGTCATGCCGGGCCGCATGCTCGAGGTCGGCCACGTCGGCCGGGTGCATGCCGAGGACGGGCGTCGGGTACCAGACGTCGAGGACGGTGTCGCCCGCGTAGGTCGCGAGCCCGTGGGCAGCAGCAGCGGTCATGGCGCGAACGCTACCCAGCGCCCCCGGCTGGATCGAATCCGACCGGTGCGGCACGCTTGCGCCATGGACCTCGGCATCGACGTGGTGGACCTCGCGCGCGAACTCATCGAGACACCGAGCGAATCGCGCCACGAGCGCCCGCTGGCCGACACCCTCGAGGCTGCGCTGCGGCGCCTGCCGCACCTCAGTGTCCAGCGCGACGGCGACAGCATCGTCGCGCGCACCACGCTCGGGCGGGCAGAGCGCGTCGTCATCGCCGGGCATATCGACACCGTGCCCTCGTCGGGCAATGACGCGGCAGTGCTCGTGCCGGCGGGTGCGGTTGCCCCCGTGGCTGACACCGAGGGGCGACGCGACGTGCCGGAGGAGCGGCTGTACGGGCTCGGCGCCTGCGACATGAAGGGTGGGCTCGCGGTGCTGTTGCGTCTGGCCCACGACCTCGTGGCGCCCACGCGCGATGTCACGTGGGTGCTCTACGAGTGCGAGGAGATCGAGGCGGAGGCCAACGGCCTGCGACGCATCGCGGCCCAGCACCCCGAGTGGCTCGAGGGCGACTTCGCGATCCTCATGGAGCCGTCGGGTGGCGTGGTCGAGGCCGGCTGCCAGGGCACCATCCGAGTGGAGGTGCGCACGCATGGGCGTCGCGCCCACACCGCACGGGCATGGATGGGTGACAACGCCATCCATGCGCTGGCGCCGGTGCTCGAGCGCATCGTCGCGTACGTCCCGCGTCGGCCCGTCATCGACGGACTCGAGTACCGCGAGGGCCTGCAGGCGGTGCGCGTTGATGGAGGCGTCGCCGGCAATGTGGTGCCCGACGCCGCCGTGCTCACGGTGAACCATCGCTTCGCGCCCGATCGCTCCGCCGCCGAGGCCGAGGCGCACCTGCGCGAGGTGTTCGCGGGCCTCGATGTCACCGTCGTCGACGTCGCGGATGGTGCGCTGCCCGGCCTGGCTACGCCCGCGGCGCGGGCCTTCGTCGAGGCCACCGGTGTCGAGGTGCGACCCAAGTTCGGCTGGACGGACGTTGCCCGCTTCACCGCGCTCGGCATCCCGGCGGTGAACTTCGGTCCGGCCGATCCGGCCCTCGCGCACACGCCCCACGAGCATGTGCCCGTTGCGCAGTTGCGCTCGGTCGAATCGAGATCGGAA
>JAKALQ010000042.1 GCA_021824095.1 Actinomycetes bacterium | reverse complement strand
GACTCTAGCAGCAGCAGGGTGTCGCCGACGGCAACCGCGTCACCCGGTTGCAGGGGCACCTCGAGCACATTGGCCACCATCTCGGCGCGCACGTCGACCCGCATGCCACCTACCGTCCCACACCCCGACCCATACCGGCGAGTCGCCGGGACTCCATGACGCAACCCGTACGCTCGGGCCATGGCGAGCCTGGCCGACCTCGCGCGCGAACGCACCGACCTCGGTGATCGCGCCATCGCCACCCTGCAGTCGCTCGTGGGGGAGTGGACGCTGCTCGCCGACCTCGGCTTCGCCGACCTCGTCCTGTGGCTGCCCACCTGGAACACCGGCGGGTTCGTCGCCGCCGCCCAGGTGCGCCCCACCACCGGCCCCACGCGCCTGCCGGACGACATCGTCGGCACCTTCGTGCCCCGGGGACGCAACGCCACCATCGACCGCGCGGCCTCCACCCGCCTGCCCGCGCTGCAGCGCCATCCCGGACTCCCGGGCGTGCCCACCGGCGACGAGGCCTTCCCTGTCGTGCTCGACGGCATGCTCGCCGCCGTGATCGAGCGCCGCTCCGGCGTCGACCCGCGCGGCGACGGCCCCCTCGAGCGCACCTACGCCGAGGCCTTCGACGCGCTCATCGGCATGGCCTGCGCCGGCGACCTGCCCACCATCGACACCGACGACGAGTCCGTCACCGACAGCCCCCCGCGCGTGGGCGACGGACTCATCCGCCTCGACGCCTCCGGCACCGTCAGCTTCGCCTCGCCCAATGCGCAGTCCGCCGTGCATCGCATCGGCATCACCCGCGAGATCACCGGCACCGTGCTGCGGGACGTGCTCGCGCGGCTCCTGGAACGCACGGGCACGACGAACGACGCCCTCCTCGCCGTGGTGCGCGGTCGCACGGCCGGTGAGGCGGAGCTCGACCATCGCGGTGCCGCCGTCACCTTCCGCGGCATCCCGCTGCGTCGAGACGGCAGCGGCATCGGCGCCCTCGTGCTCGTGCGCGACGTGAGCGACCTGCGCCGTCGTGAGCGCGCCCTGCTCACGAAGGACGCCACCATCCGTGAGATCCACCATCGCGTGAAGAACAACCTGCAGACGGTCGCCTCGCTGCTGCGCCTCCAGGCCCGGCGCTCCTCGTCGCCGGAGGTGCGCGCCGAACTCGAGGAGGCGGTGCGCCGCGTGGGCGCCATCGCCATCGTCCATGAATCGCTCGCCCACGAGCCGGGCGTCGACGTGGACTTCGACGAGGTCATCGATCGCGTCATCGCCATGTCACGCGACATGCTGCCCGGCCACGGCACCATCGAGCGCGAGGGGGAGGCCGGAGCCCTTGCAAGCGAGCGGGCCACGAGCCTCGCCATGGTGCTCGCCGAGCTCATCGGCAACGGCGTCGAGCATGGGCTCGGTGGCCGTGCCGGCGCCGGCCTGGTGCGGGTGCGCATCGAGCGCAACGGCCGCCTCATCATCCACGTCGACGACGATGGCCCCGGCATGGGGGCGGCTGGCGAGGGCCTGGGCCTGTCGATCGTGCGCTCGCTCGTGACGGGGGAGCTGCGGGGGTCGCTCGCGATCCGCCCCGGCCCGCTCGGCGGCACCCGCGCCACCGTCGACCTGCCCCGCTGACTGGCGCGCCGACCGGCCACCAGCCCACGCACCCGCTGACTGGCGCGCCGACCGGCCACCAGCCCAGGCACCTGCTGACGGGCGCGCCGATCGGCCACCATCGGACGCACCCGCTGCCGGGCCCGGCCCGGAAACGACAACGACCGCCCGAAGGCGGTCGTGTGATGCCGTGTCTGCGCCTAGAGCGCCCGCATGGCAGCGCGTGCGCGCTGGTTGCGTCGCTTGAGTGCGCGGCGTTCGTCCTCGGAGAGTCCACCCCAGACGCCGGCGTCCTGGCCGGACTCGATGGCCCAGGCCAGGCAGGTCTCCACGACCGGGCAGCGACGGCACACGGCCTTCGCCTCCTCGATCTGGAGCAGGGCCGGTCCGGTGTTGCCGATGGGGAAGAACAGTTCGGGGTCCTCGTCGCGGCAGGCGGCATTGTGGCGCCAATCCATCGCGTCCTCCTCGGGTTCGGCCTGCAACGGCCATGGAACGTTCGCCGATGCCGTGTGCTTCGACGTCAACGTGCCAGTACGGTGTGGCATTCCCTGTGGGGTGCCTCCGTAGGCGGCAAGCCAAACACGTCCCGCGTCCGATGCCAACGCCCTTTACGTGCTTTTTGCCCTGCCACACCGTGTTCTCTGTCACATTTCTGTAACGGGAGCGGGCGTCAGGTGCGCCGAAGGGTCCCCTTCGGGCCATGAGCGGTCAAGGCGCGACCACCACGGTCAAGGCCTGTCGAATGCTGGTGAAGTGCGCCTCGGTGCGGTCGCCGACGACGTCGCCGTCGACCTGCAGCGGCACCGGCTCCGCGCAGCGCACCGTGAAGGCGTCGAGGTCGGACGCGCCGGGGTCGCTCGACAGCCGCGAGGGGCGCAGGGTGGCGCGGGCGAGGTCGTTGCTCAGCGACAGGGCGTCGAGCGAGCGCAGGCCGTAGAGGGCCAGGCCGTCCGCAAAGGCGGCCTCGGGGGCGAAGGTGACCGACAGGTTGCCGAAGTAGGTCCAGACGGGCGCGTTCTGGACGATGAGCGTGTAGACGTCGGTGAGGGGCTCGCGATCGGGGAATTCGACCGAGAGGCCCGGCCGGCCGTTCAGCAGCCCAGCGGCATGCGCGACGATCGTCGATGCCACGTACAGCGGCAGCGAGGCGCGGGCGCCGCGTGCCCGCTGCTGCTCGACGCGCGCCAGCACCTCGGCGTCCAGCCCGAGGCCGGCCGAGAAGGCGAAGTAGCGGTCGTCGACGCGGCCCAGCCCGATGCGGCGAGTGCTGCCCGCCCGCAGGCCGTCGAGCAGCAGCCCCGTGGCCTCAACGGGGTCGTTGGGGAAGCCGAGCGTGCGGCTCAGGACGTTCGTGTGCCCCGCGGGCACCACGCCGAGCACGGGTCGTGGCGCGTCCGCACCGCCGGCCATGAGGCCGTTCACCACCTCGTTCACGGTGCCGTCGCCACCGACGACGATGACGGTGCCCGTGCCATCGGTGCAGGCGGCCGCCGCGAGGTCGACCGCATGCCCACGTGCCTCGGTGGCGCGCACGCGGATCTCGCCCCAGGAGGCGAGGGCCTCGATGACCGTGCCGAGCACCCGCGGGTGCGCCGTGGTGGCCCCGGGGTTCACGATGACGAGCGTGGACACACCGGCAGCGTACTTCTACTGTTCGGCCGTGCCCGACTCCCGAACCATGCCCGCATCCCTGCGCGGCGCCGTCGCCATCGGCCTGCTCGAGGTGCTCGGCATCGTCGGCTATGCCCTGTCGATCGCGATCTTCGAGCGGGGCGGCAGCACCTCCGGCATCGCCGGCTCCGGCGCCGATCTGGCGCCCGGCGTGCTCGTCGCCATCTACCTCGGCTTCGCGGTGCTCGTGGCCCTCGTGGTGCGCAGCGTGGGTCGCGGCTCCCGGCGGGCGCTCACCCCGTACCTGCTCGCGCAGGCCTTCGGTGTGGTCGTCGCCCAGCCCCTCCTGCAGGCGGCCCCCACGCGACTCGTCGGGCTGCTCGTGCTCATCGTGGCCCTCGCGGGCATCGGGCTGGTGCTGGCCCCGTCATCGCGGCGGAGCCTCGGCTGATGCGCATCCGCCCCGCGGTGCCGGCGGACGTGCCGGCGCTGCACCGCTGCATCATCGACCTCGCCCGCTTCGAGCGTGCCGAGCACGAGGTGACCTCGACGCCCGAGCAGCTCGCGCGGGCCCTGTTCGATGGCGGGGACGTGCCGTCTGGACGGCCGGCGCTCTACGCGCACGTGGCCGAGGTGGATGGGGCGGTGGTGGCCATGGCCATCTGGTTCCTCAACTACTCCACGTGGACGGGCAACCACGGGATCTACCTCGAGGACCTCTACGTCATGCCCGAGCATCGCGGCCGTGGCATTGCCACCGCACTCATGGCCGAGTTGGCCGGCGTCGCGGTGGACCGTGGCTACGACCGCTTCCAGTGGTGGGTGCTCGACTGGAACGTCGACGCCATCGGCGTCTATCGCGGGCTCGGCGCGGTGGCCATGGACGAGTGGACCGTGCACCGCGTCAGCGGTGCCGCACTCGACGCGCTCGCAGCACGGCGGCCGACGCCCGGGGCCTGAGGGCGACGCGGTCAGGTGACCGCCCCGCCCCGAGGCTGCGGACGCCAGCCGCCGAGGGTGGAGCTACTTGTTGGCGCCGAAGAGGCGACCGAAGAAGGACGGCCGCTGCTGGGCCTTCCAGGCCGCAATGTCGGCGGCGGTGCACTTGCATCGCTGCCCCTTCGGGACGCCGGCAAGGACCATCTCCTTGTGCTGGCCACAGCCGGTCCAGGTGGCCTTGTTGCAGACCTTGCAGGTGGTGCGCTGGCACATGTGCGGTTCCTCCTACGGGCGCGCGGACGTGCGTGAATGACGCGGAGCATATACCCTCGGGGGTATGCACATGACGCAGCACATCCGCCGTATCGCCATTGCCGCAGCCGCCGTCGTCGCGGCCGTCACCCTCGCCGCCTGTGGCGGCGGCAGCGCCGTCCAAACCGTCGACCCCGCCACCTTCGCCACCCAGGTGCAGACCCCGGGCGTCACCGTCGTCGACGTGCGCACGCCCGCCGAGTACGCCTCCGGCCACATCCAGGGCGCCATCAACATCAACTGGGAGGGCGACTTCACGAGCGGCATCGCGAAGCTCGACAAGACGAAGACCTACGCCGTCTACTGCCACAGCGGCAACCGCTCCGGGCAGGCCACACAGGCGATGGCAGACGCCGGCTTCACTCACATCTACAACCTCGATGGCGGCGTCATCAACTGGACGACCGCGGGGTACTCCCTCGTCACCAACTGACGCCGGCGTCCATCGGGCGCTCACACGACGAAGGCCCGCTCCCCGGATGGGGGAGCGGGCCTTCGTCTGGTCTGGGTCAGGCCTTCTTCGTGGCCCAGAAGATCTCGGCGATGGCGTCGATCTTCTCGAGCAGCTTGTCGGCCACGGCCACGTCGACCGTGCCCTTCGTGCCGGCGGCACCGGCGAGCTTCGTGGCCTCATTGAACAGGCCGTGCAGCTCCGGGTACTGCTCGAAGTGCGGGGCCTTGAAGTAGTCGGTCCAGAGCACCCACAGGTGCTCCTTCACCATGTGCGAGCGCTCCTCCTTGATGGAGATGGCGCGGGCCTTGAATTCGGCATCGCTCGAGGCGTGGTACTTCTCCATGCAGGCCTTCACCGACTGGGCCTCCAGGCGGGCCTGGGCCGGGTCGTAGACGCCGCAGGGCAGATCGCAGTGCGCATGCGCGACGGACAGGAGCATCGGGTTCCTCCAATGGGACACGGTGTACGGGAGACTACCGCCATGGCTCGACGGTGGCACCCGCGGTGGGGGATCGTCCTCGTACGTGGACGCTCCATGGCGCCAACGTTCGCGGGCATCCGTCGATTCCCGCTCGTGGCCTGGGGACGCACTCCACGGGTGGGTGACGTGGTGGTGGCCGAGCGGCCCGATCGCCCGGGCCTGCGCGTGATCAAGCGCATCACTGACCATGACGCTGGCGGATGGTGGCTCGAGAGCGACGCGCACGGCACCGCCGAGGCGACCGGCCCCGGGCTGCTTGCCGACTCGTGGGTGTTCGGGCCCGTGCCCGACCGGCTCGTGCTCGGCGTGGTGGTGTGGCCGGACGTCAGCCGGCGACCCGCGCCCTGACCGCTGCGAGGAACGCGTCGACATCCTCGGCCGTGGTGTCCCACGACGTGACGAGGCGCACGACGGCGTCGGCCTCGATCCAGTCGTAGAAGTGGAACTCGTCCTGGAGCGGCCGGATGATGTGCCGCGGCATGCGCACGAAGAGCGCGTTCACGCCCGGCTCCTGCACGAGCGCGATACCGTCGATGGTGCGCAGCCCTGCGGCGAGGCGGGCGGCCATGGCGTTGGCATTGCTCGCGTTGCGCACCCACAGGTCACCGTCGAACATGGCGACGAACTGCGCCGCGGCGTAGCGCATCTTGCTCGACAGCTGCGCCGAGGACTTCACCAGGTGCGCCAGGCGGCGGCCCTGCCCCGGTGCCAGCAGCACGACGGCCTCGGCGCCCAGGGCGCCGTTCTTCGTGCCACCGAACGAGAGCACGTCGACGCCCACCGCAGCGGTGAGGTCGGCGATGGCGCAGCCGAGGGCGACCGCAGCGTTCGCGATGCGGGCACCATCCATGTGCAGCAGCATGTCGTGCGCGTGGACGACCTCCGCGAGCGCTCGGAGTTCGTCCGGCGTGTACAGGGTGCCCCACTCCGTCGACTGCGAGATGGAGACGACACGCGGCTGCGCGTAGTGCACGTCACCGCGGCGGATGACGGCCGCTGCCACCTGCTCGGGCCGCAGCTTGCCGTCCGGCGTGGGCAGCGTCTGCAGCTTCACGCCGAGTAGGCGCTCCGGTGCCCCGCCTTCGTCGACGTTGATGTGCGCGGACTCGGCGCAGATGACGGTCTCCCAGGGCTCGAGGAACACCGACAGGCCGACGACGTTGGCGCCCGTGCCGTTGAAGACCAGGTGCACGTCGGCGTCGGGGGCGCCCACATGGCGACGGATGACCTCGCGGGCCCGCTCGGTGAGGGGGTCGTTGCCGTAGGCGGTGGCGTGACCGTCGTTCGCCGCGGTGAGGGCGGCGAGCACCTCGGGGTGTGCAGGGGCGTAGTTGTCACTGGCGAAGGCGCGCATGGGACGAGCCTATGCAGTGCCATCGGCCGCGACGACGACGCGGTCGCGGCCGCCCTCCTTGGCGTCGTACAGCGCGGCATCTGCGCGGGCCACGAGTGCCTCGGGTCCCTCGCCCTCGGTGAGCACCGCCACGCCGATGGAGACCGTGACGCGGCCCACCTCGGCGTCGGGTGCCGCTGCCACGGCACCGCGCAGTCGCTCGGCGAGGCGCGTGGCGACGTCGATATTCGCCCCCGGCACGAGCACGAGGAACTCCTCGCCGCCGTGCCGTGACACCACGTCACCATCGCGCAGCGTCGCGCGCAGGGCGCGCGCCACTGCGGCCAGCACGCGGTCGCCAGCGGCGTGCCCGTGGGTGTCGTTCACGCGCTTGAAGTGGTCGATGTCGCACATCATGGCCGCGAGGTCCGTGTGCGCGGCGGCTGCCCGCTGCACCAGCTGTTCCAGCACGCGGTCGCCACCGCGTCGGTTCAGGGCACCCGTGAGCTGGTCGGTGTGGGCCATGGACCGCCAGCGCTGCTCGCTCTGCACCAGGTCGCTCACATCGGTGAAGGTGCTCACGTGCGTGTCGACGCGGTCCAGACCGAGCGGGATGATGCGCTGCTCCACGTAGAGGGGGTTGCCGTCCTTGCGCCGCAAGGAGATGCGACGCTGCACCTCGCGGCCGAGGGCGAGGTCGGAGGCGGCGCTGTCGAACAGGGTGCCGCGCTGCGCAGGGTCGTAGAGCACGTCCGGACGCTTGCCCGCGAGGTCGGCCATCGTGTACCCGGTGGCCTCCTCGAACTCAAGGTTGGCGAAGGTGATGCGGTGCTGGGCGTCGGTGACGAGCAGTGGTGTGGGCAGCAGGTTCCCGAGGGCCATGAACACGTCGTGCTCGCGCTGGGCCGCGATGCGTGCGGTGATGTCCTGCTGCACGGACACGAAGGCGACGACCTGCCCGTCCTCCCGCACCGCGGAGATGTTCCACTCGACGTTGTAGGGGCGGCCGTCCTTGCGGTAGTTCACCGTGCTGCCGAAGAAGTAGCTGCCGGCATGGATGGCCGTGCGCAGTCGGTCGATGACGACGGGATCCGTGGCCGGGCCCTGCAGGATGCGCGGGTTGCGCCCGATGAGCTCGTCCTCGTCGTAGCCCGTCATGGCGCAGAAGGCGGGGTTGGCCGCGAGGATGTGCGGCCCACCGTCAGTGAAGTCGGCGTCGGTGATGACGATCGAGTTGAAGGCGTGCCGGAACGCAGGCTCGAGCAGGCGCATGGCAGGCGCAGGTGGTGTGATGGTCATGGCCTCACCCCCGCCGGGCACGCTACGGCGCCGCGGGTGTGCGTGCAATGGGCGACGCGTGCGGCGCCTGCAAGAATGCGGTCATGTACTTCACGGACCGTGGTATCGAGGAACTCGAGGATCGACGCGGTGAGGACACGGTGACGCTCGGCTGGCTGGCCGACCGCCTGCGCGACTTCGTCGACACCCATCCCGAGTTCGAGACCGCCGTCGACCGCCTTGCCACCTGGCTCGCGCGCGACGACGAGGACTGATCCCCGCCGTCGCACGCGGCACACGATCAGGCGAACGCCGCCTCGATGAGCGCGGCCTGCTCCACCTCATGCCGGTGGTGCGACCCGACCGCCGGCGATGACGAGGTGGGACGCGAGACGCGACGCAGCGGACGGTCGAGGATCTCGCCGTACACGTCGGCGAGGAACGACCAGGCACCCTGGTTGGCCGGCTCCTCCTGCACCCAGCGCAGCTCGGCATTCGGGAACGGCGCGAGGGCCTCGGGCAGCAACGTCTGCGCCACCGGGTAGAAGCGCTCGAGCCGCACGATGGCGGTGTCCCAGGCCCCGCGACGCTCACGCTCCGCGGCCAGCTCGTAGTACACCTTGCCCGCGCACAGCAGCACCTTGCGCACGTCCGCGGGGTTCACGCGGTCGTCACCGATGACGGCGCGGAACGAGCCGCTCGTGAAGTCGGCGGTCTTCGATGTGGCCGCCTTCGCGCGCAGCAGCGACTTCGGCGTGAAGATGACGAGCGGACGCGTACGCGGCCCGTGGATCTGCCAGCGCAGCAGGTGGAAATACGACGCCGGCGTCGACGGCATGGCGACCGTCATGTTGTCCTGCGCGCACAGCTGCAGGTAGCGCTCGACGCGGGCCGACGAGTGGTCCGGGCCCTGGCCCTCGTAGCCATGGGGGAGGAGCAACACGACGGCGCTCTTCTGGCCCCACTTCTGCTCACCGGACGAGATGTACTCGTCGATGATGGTCTGGGCGCCATTGGCGAAGTCGCCGAACTGACCCTCCCACATCGTGAGCGCGTCGGGCCGGGCCACCGAGTAGCCGTACTCGTAGCCCATCGCCGCGTACTCCGACAGCAGTGAGTCGTAGACGAAGAGGCGTGAACCCTGCTCGTAGCAGCGCTTCAGCGGCTTGTACCAGCGTCCGGTCTTGGCATCGACGATGACCGCGTGCCGGTGCCCGAAGGTGCCGCGGCGGGCGTCCTGGCCCGCGAGGCGCACGCTCGTGCCCTCCATGAGCAGGGAGCCGATGGCGAGGGCCTCGCCCATGCCCCAGTCGATCTGGTCCTGCTCGATCATGTCGCGGCGGCGCTGCAGCTGCGGCGCCAGGCGCGGGTGCACCGTGAAGCCCTCGGGCATCTCGATCTGCGAGCGCACGACGCGCTGCACCGCATCCATGGTGATGCCGGTGGGCACGTCGATGGCCGGAGCCTGCGGGTGCAGCTTGATGTCGCCCTCGCGCATGACGGCAGCCGTGATCTTGGAGAACTGGTCCTCGTGGGCCTCGGCGCGGGTCTCGGTGAGGATCGACTCCATGAACTGCTGGAAGTGCTTGAGTGCGGCCTCGGCCTCGTCGAGTGTGATGTCGCCACGGCCCACGAGCTGCTCGGTGTAGAGCTTGCGCACCGAGCGCTTCTGGTCGACGAGCTCGTACATGAGCGGCTGCGTGAGCGACGGATCGTCCGCCTCGTTGTGCCCGCGTCGGCGGTAGCAGACCATGTCGATGACGATGTCGCGGTGGAAGGCCTGCCGGTACTCGAACGCGAGGCGGGCGACGCGCACGACCGCCTCCGGGTCGTCGCCGTTCACATGGATGACGGGCGCCTGCGTGACGAGGGCGACGTCGGTGTTGTAGGTGGAGGTGCGGCTGTACTGCGGGGAGGTCGTGAAGCCGATCTGGTTGTTCACGACGACGTGGATGGTGCCACCGACGCGATAGCCCTGCAGCTGCGACATCTGCAGTGTCTCGTACACGACGCCCTGGCCCGCGAAGGCGGCGTCACCGTGCATGAGGATCGGCAGCACGCCGAACTTGTCACGCGTGCCGTCGATGTCGAGCTTGGCGCGCACGATGCCCTCGAGCACCGGGTTGACCGTCTCGAGGTGCGACGGGTTGGCGGCGAGGTACACCTTCGTGAGCTTGCCGTCGTGGCCGGTGAAGACGCCGGACGTGCCGAGGTGGTACTTCACGTCGCCGGAGCCCTGCACGGACTCCTCGCCGTAGTGGCCCTCGAACTCGCGGAAGATCTGCGCGTAGGACTTGCCCGCGATGTTCGCGAGCACGTTGAGTCGACCACGGTGCGGCATGCCGATGCACACCTCGTCGATGGCGCCGGTGGTGGCACGGTCGAGGATGGCGTCGAGCAGCGGGATGACGGACTCGCCGCCCTCGAGGGAGAAGCGCTTCTGGCCCACGAACTTCGTGTGCAGGAAGTTCTCGAACGCCTCTGCCTCGTTCAGCTTGTGCAGGATGCGGATCTGCTCGTCGCGGTCCATGCGCTCTGGCTCGTGCTCGAGGTGCTGCTGGAACCAGGCCCGCTGCTCGCGGTCGGTGATGTGCATGTACTCGACGGCGATGGTGCGGGCGTAGGCATTGCGCAGCACCGAGAGGATGTCGCGCAGCTTCATGAAGGTGCGGCCGGCGAACCCGCCGACAGCGAACTCGCGGTCGAGGTCCCACATGGTGAGGCCGTGCGTCTCGATCTCGAGGTCGGGGCTGGTGCGCTGCAGGTACTCGAGCGGGTCGATGTCGGCGAGCAGGTGGCCACGTGAGCGGTAGGCGTGGATGAGCTCATGCACGCGGGCCGTCTTGTCGACGTCGCTGTCGTGGGTGACGGCGATGTCGGTGGACCACTTGATGGGGGCATACGGCACGCGCAGCGCGGTGAAGATGTCGTGGTAGAAGCCGTCGCTACCGATGAGGTACTGGTGCACGCGGCGCAGGAACTCGCCCGACAGGGCGCCCTGGATGACCCGGTGGTCGTAGGTGGAGGTGAGCGTCGTCACCTTGCCGATGCCGCGCTCGACGAGCGACGCCTCGGCCGAGCCCTGGAACTCGGCCGGGTACTCGATGGCACCGATGCCGATGATGGCGGCCTGCCCCTGCATGAGGCGCGGCACCGAGTGCACCGTGCCGATACCGCCCGGGTTCGTGATGGAGACGGTGGTGCCGGCGAAGTCGTCGGGCGTGAGCTTGTTGGTGCGGGCCCTGCGCACGACGTCCTCGTAGGAGAGCCAGAACTGCGCGAAGTCCATCTGCTCGGCGTTCTTCACGTTCGGCACGAGCAGCTGGCGGGTGCCGTCCGGCTTCGTGAGGTCGATGGCGATGCCCAGGTTCACCGCGGGGTTCTCGAGCACCGCGGGCTTGCCGTCGACGAGCGTGTGGGTGTGATTCATGCCCGGGATGTCGCGCAGGGCGCGCACGATCGCGTAGGCGATGAGGTGGGTGAATGACACCTTGCCGCCGCGGCTGCGGGCGAGGTGGTTGTTGATGACGATGCGGTTGTCGGCGAGCAGGGTGGCCGGCACGGCGCGCACGCTCGTGGCCGTCGGCACCGCGATCGAGGCCTCCATGTTCGTCACGACGCGAGCGGCCGGGCCGCGGAGCACGGTGGGTTCGGCCGCGGCGGCAGGCACCGGCACGGGGGCCGGCGTCATCTCACGGGCGGTGCCCGGCTGGGGGATCGGTGACGTGGACGCGGGCACGGTGGCCGCGTGGGCTGCAGGAGCCGCTGGAGCGGCGGGCGCTGCGGGAGCTGGCGCTGCGGGAGCTGGCGCTGCGGCGGCGGGCGTCGTCACGGATGCCGTGGGCGCGGGGGTCGGCGGTGCGGCATGGGCGGCTCCTCGCGGGGCGTAGCCCTCGAAGAACTCCCACCAGGCGGGATCCACGCTGTTCCGGTCTCGCAGGAACTGTTCGTAGATCTCGTCAACGAGCCACTCGTTCGGACCGAACTCACCGGGCACGGCATTCCTCCTCGCAATGCCTCGAGCCTACCGGCGCCGCGGGAGGCACCCGTCGCGAGGATGCAGCCGTCGTGCGGCGGGTGTTCGGACGGCGTACGCGCTCGTCGGGGCGGATGGGGCAGCTCAGCGGCGGCGGTACTCGCCGGGTGTGACGCCCGCCACCTTGGTGAACTGCCGGGTGAAGGCGCTCTGGTCGTACCAGCCGCAGCGCACCGCGATCTCGGCGAGCGGCAGCCGCGTGGTGCGCAGCAGTTCGGCTGCCGCGGTGACGCGCACCTGCGTGATGTACTGCTTCGTCGGCAGCCCGAAGGTGCGGTGCATGAGCCGCTCGAACTGCCGGAGCGGCAGGGACGCGACCTCGGCGAGCTGCTCGACCGTCATGGGCTGCGCGAGGTGGTCGCGCACATGGGCCACCACCGGCCGCAGTGGGTGCTCCGCGCCGAGGGCGGCCGGTGTGCCGAGGGCGATGGAGACGACGGCGATGGCGACGAGGGCGTCGTCCTCGATGACGGGCTGCTTCGTTGTGAGGTACCAGGCCACCTGCCCACTGCCCTCGGTGATGAGCTCGAGCTCGTCGCGCAGCGTCTGGTGCAGCTCGCGGACGTCGTCGTCCTGCTGGTGGTACCGAGCGGCGAGCTCGCCGGGGAAGAGGTCGCTCGCCAGCTTGCCCACGACCTCACGCCGGCTGGAGCGGCCCGTGCGCTCGACGAAGGCGTGGTTCACCGCGAGGTAGCGGCCCTCGGGGTCCTTCACGCAGTAGAGCGTCGTCGGGGCCATCTCGAGCAGGTCCGCCATCGCGAGGTAGTCGGCGAGGGCCATGCCGCGAGTGTAGGAAATCGCCGGCGTCGGCGGCAGGAACCGCCAAGACCGTGCGCCGGTGTGACGGGGAGCATCGGCGCATGCTGCCGATGCATGACGCCGATGCGCTCGCCGATGCCGCCGTGGCCCGGGCGCGATCCATCCTCACCGACGCCGAGCGCCTGCGTGATCGCCGCGCCCGCTACAACCAGCGCCGCTTCGCGCGCCTCCTCGAGGACCCGGACGCCGTGGCCGTCACCATGTCGCTCACGGACGAGGTGATGCGCATCAGTGACCCGGTGCGAGCGGTGCGTGCGCTGCGCCGGGCGGCCGCTCGGGCGAGCATGCGTGGCCTTGGTGGTCGTGACGCGCTCGGTGTGAAGACGATCGCCGCGCTGTCCACCGCCATGCCGCGCCTCGTCATGCGCGTGGTGGAGTCGCAGGTGCGCTCGGCGGCCACGGGCATCATCCTGCCCGCGGAGGAGCGACCCCTCGCCACCCACCTGCGTCATCGCCGCACCCAGGGGGTGCGACTCAACGTGAACGTGCTCGGTGAGGCCGTCCTCGGGGACGTCGAGGCCACGCACCGGCTCAACCAGATCATCGCCATGGTGGAGCGTCCCGACGTCACCTACGCGTCGGTGAAGAACTCCGCCATCGTGAGCCAGCTCGCCACCATCGACCATGACGGTGCGGTGGAGCGTGTGGCCGAGCGCCTGCGTCGTCTGTACCGGGCGGCGAATGCTGCTGGCACCTTCATCAACATGGACATGGAGGAGTACCGCGACCTCGCGCTCACCGTCGACGTGTTCAAGCGGGTGCTGTCCGAGCCCGAGTTCGGGGCCATGGAGGCGGGGCTCGTGCTGCAGGCGTACCTGCCCGAGTCGCATGCGGCATTCGATGACCTCGTGCAGTGGGCGCTGTGGCGGCACGAGACGTATGGCGGGCGCATCAAGATCCGCCTGGTGAAGGGCGCCAACCTCGCCATGGAGACCACTGAGGCCGAACTGCACGGATGGGTGCCGGCACCGTACGCCACGAAGGCCGACGTGGACGCGTCCTTCAAGCGCCTCGTCGACTGCGCACTGCGCCCCGACCATGCGCACGCGGTGCGCGTCGGTGTGGCATCGCACAACCTCTTCGACATCGCCTGGGCGCTCGAGGTCGCCGGTGCGCGCGGGGTGCTCGACCAACTCGACATCGAGATGCTCGAGGGCATGGCGAACGGTGAGGCACTCGCCGTTGCCAAGGACACAGATCGGA
>JAKALQ010000131.1 GCA_021824095.1 Actinomycetes bacterium | reverse complement strand
CGATGGCGCCCGTCTGCACGCGCACACGGTCGGTGCCGATGAGCGTGACGATGGCGTCCGGCTGCCCCACGTTCGCGGCAGCAGTGCGCGCCGTGGCGACCGATGCCGCCGTGGTCTTCAGCTGGAACTCCGCGCCACCCTTGAACTCGATGCCGAGGTTGAGCCCGCGCACCCCGAGGCCGATGATGGCGAGCAGCAGCACGACGCCCGACAGCGCGTACCAGACGCGACGACGGCCGACGAAGTCGTAGGACACATGCCCGTGGTACAGGTTCGCGCCCATGGTTCCGAGACGGGACATGTCAGGCACCCATTCCTTCCGTGCTCGGCACGCCGAGGCTCTTGGGGTTCACGCCCGTGGCCGCACCGCCGTTGGCGAAGAACGCTGTGCGACCCAGCTGGCCGACGAGCGGTCGCGTGAACATGAACGCGATGGCGATGTCGATGATCGTCGTGAGGCCGAGGGTGAAGGCGAAACCGCGCACGCTGCCGATCGAGATGAAGTAGAGCACTGCGGCGGCGAGGCCCGTGACGAAGTCGGCGGCCAGGATGGTGCGTCGTGCACGCACCCATCCGGCGTCGATGGCCGACCGCAGGTTGCGTCCATCGCGGATCTCGTCGCGGATGCGCTCGAAGTACACGATGAAGGAGTCGGCCGTGATGCCGATGGCCACGATCGCACCCGTGACACCCGCCAGCGTGAGGGTGAAGCCGATGGTGCGCCCGAGCACGACCACGGACATGTAGAGCACGAGCGCTGCCATCGCGAGGCTCGCGACAGCCACGAGACCGAGGCCGCGGTAGTACACGAGGACGTACAGGAGCACGAGCACGAGGCCGATGGCACCGGCGAGCAGGCCCGCGTTCAACTGGTCACTGCCGAGCGTGGGCGACAGCGAGGTGACCTCGGCGATGTTGAGCGACACCGGGAGCGCTCCGTACTTCAGCACGTTCGCGAGGTCGGTGGCCTGCTGCTGCGTGAAGGAGCCGGTGATCTGCGCGGAGCCACCGATGATGGGCTCCTTGAAGTAGGGGCTCTCCACGACGACGCCGTCGAGGACGATGGCGAACTGGTTCTGGGGCGTGGGCTTCACGTACAGCTGCGTCGAGGCGTCCGAGAGCTTCTTGGAACCGGCGCTGTCGAAGGTGAGGTCGACCTGCCAGGCGGTGCCGCTCTGCGGGATGCCCGCGGTGGCATCGGTGACGTTCGTGCCCTGGATGAAGGCCGGTGCGAGCAGGTACTTCATGGACCCGTCGCGGGCACAGGTGACGAGGTACTTCGTGTCGTCGGAGACGAAGCCACCCTGGCGGTTGGCCGGCTTCGCGCAGTCGATGCCGTTGTAGGCGGCGGTGAGGGCAGCCTCACTGGTGGCCTGCTGCCAGCCCTGGTCGGCCGTTGCGGTGCGCGTGTCGACGACCGTGCCGGTGACCGCCTCCTGGAGCACCGGGCGGAACTCGAGCTTCGCGGTCTGCTTCAGCGTGTTCGCGATGCCCTGCTGGCTGACGCCCGGCACGGACACAATGATCGCCGCGTTGGCACCGCTGCCCTGCGTGGTGACGTCGGCCTCGGCGACACCGAGCCCGTTCACGCGCTGGCGGATGATGTCGACCGCCTGCTGCAGCTGCTGGTCCGTGACGGGTGTCGCCCCCTGCGGCGTGAGCGTCACCTGGGTGCCGCCACGGAGGTCGAGACCGAGCCGCGGGGCATGGTCGGAGTTCGGGAACCAGGTCCAGACGGCGAGGGCGGCGACGAGGATCACGAAGATCCCGAACGTCCTCCCGTACTGCGGGCGTGGAGCAGCCACGTTGAGTCCTTCCGATGACGGCCGCAGCCGTGCAACGTACGCGCGAAACAACCGGAGTCTAGTGACAACCGGCGTCCTGCGGCCGGAGGCCGACGGCGGGTCAGAAGATCGGGGCCTGCCCGCTCGCGGGTGGTGCGATCCCTAGATGCGCATATGCGGAAGCCGTGGCGATGCGACCACGCGGCGTGCGGGCGATGAATCCGCGGCGCACGAGGAAGGGCTCGGCCACCTCCTCCACGGTGTGCGGCTCCTCCCCCACGGCAACCGCGAGGGTGGCGATGCCGACGGGCCCGCCGCGGAACGTCGTCATGAGCGCGGTGAGCACCGCGCGGTCGAGGCGGTCGAGGCCCACCGGGTCGACATCGAACAGGTCGAGGGCCGCCCCGGCGATCGCGGTGTCGACGCTGCCGCCCGCATGCACCTGCGCGTAGTCGCGTACTCGACGCAGGAGGCGGTTGGCGATGCGGGGGGTGCCGCGGGAGCGGCCGGCGATGAGCACCGCCGCATCCTCGTGGATCGCCACCTGCAATCGCGCAGCACTGCGCGCGATGATGGATGCGAGCTCGGCATCCGCGTAGAAGTCGAGGTGCGCCGTGTAGCCGAACCGGTCGCGCAGTGGTCCGGGCAGCGCACCCGACCGCGTGGTGGCGCCGACCAGGGTGAAGGCCGGCAGGTCGAGCGGGATGGCCGTGGCACCGGGCCCCTTGCCGACGATGACGTCGACGCGGTAGTCCTCCATCGCGACGTAGAGCATCTCGGCCGCAGGCTTGGCGATGCGATGGATCTCGTCGATGAAGAGGACCTCGCCCGGGGTGAGCGACGAGAGCACCGCCGCCAGGTCACCCGCGTGCTGGATGGCGGGGCCCGAGGTGATGCGCATGGGCACCCCGAGCTCGTGCGACACGATGGTGGCGAGCGTGGTCTTGCCAAGGCCGGGCGGGCCTGCCAGCAGCACGTGGTCTGCCGCACCCCCACGTTGCTGGGCGGCGGCGAGCAGCAGGGTGAGCTGTTCGCGGATGCGCTCCTGCCCGACGAACTCGGCCAGGGCGCGTGGCCGCAGCGCCCCCTCGACGGCGATGTCGTCGATGTGGGCGAGGGGGTCGATGAGGTCGTCGTCATGCATCAGGCACGTCCGAGCAGTTGCAGGGCGGCGCGCAGGGCCGTGGGCACGTCGGGCTCGGACTCCTGCTCGGCGATGCGGGTGATGGCGCCGTCGGCCTGCGCCGCCGACCAGCCGAGGCCGACAAGCGCCTCGTGCACGGCCGCACGCCAACCGCCGCCGGCGGTGGTGAGGGCGGGCAGGCGATCGCGCAACTCGACGCACAGGCGCTCGGCACCCTTCCGGCCGATGCCGGGCACCTTCGTGA
>JAKALQ010000041.1 GCA_021824095.1 Actinomycetes bacterium | reverse complement strand
CTGGCCCCTGGACGACGTCCGGGTGCTCGCCGACCTGGGCCTGCGCGACTTCGGTGAGAACCGCGACCAGGAGGCCCGGCCCAAGGCCGAGGGCTTCGCCCGTGCAGACGGTCGCGCGGTGCGTTGGCACTTCATCGGCCAGCTGCAGTCCAACAAGGCCCGATCGGTCGTGCAGTACGCGCACATGGTGCATACGGTGGACCGGCCGTCCCTCGCCGAGGCACTCGCCCGTGCCGCAACTGCGCCCCTCGACGTGCTGCTGCAACTGAGCATCGATGGCGACACGCACCGCGGCGGCGTGCCCGTCGAGGGCCTCGCAGCGTTGCTCGACGCGATCCCCGACCCACTGCGGGTGCGCGGCATCATGGCCGTCGCACCCCTCGGCATGGACCCCGACGACGCCTTCCGCATCGTGGCCGGCGCCCACACCCGTCTGCGCGAGCGTCACCCCGATGCCTCGGTGCGCTGCATCGGCATGAGCGCCGACCTCGAGGCTGCCGTCCGGCAGGGGGCGACACACGTCCGCGTGGGATCGGCGCTGCTCGGCCCGCGCACGGTACGCTGACGGTCACGCAGGACCCACTGCGCGGGGAGGAACCATGGCCAACGCTGTCCGCCGTCTCGGTGCCTATCTCGGGCTCGTCGAGGACGACTACGTCGAGGACGAGGTCGTCGAGACGCCCGTGCGCGAGGTCCGCGACGTGCGTGCCGTGCGGCACGACTCGCGTCTTGCCGAGCGTCCCGCGCCCGAGCGCAGCGCCGCGGTGCGGCCCATCCGCAACGATCAGGTGCTCGATCGGCCCGTGCACGCCACCCCGGTCGCACCGGACACCACGAATCGCATCGTCACGCTCGTGCCGCAGTCGTTCAATGACTGCCAGCGCATCGGCGAGGCCTTCCGTGCCGACAACTCCGTCGTCATCGACTTCACGCAGCTCGATGCCGGGCTGCGCCGTCGGGTCATCGACTTCGCCTCGGGTCTCGTGTTCGGGCTCCACGGGCGGATGCAGCGCGTGACCGAGACGGTCTACGTGCTCTCGCCCCGCAACGTCGACATCGAGGTGGAGCAGGTGCGCCAGGTCGCCACCGGCGTCATCTTCAACCACAGCTGAGGCATCGTGCTCATCGCCTCCACCACCGGCCTCGTGCTGTACCGGCTCCTTGAGCTGTTCCTCTACCTGCTCCTTGCGCGCATCATCATCGACTACATCATGCTGTTCGCGCGCAGTTGGCAGCCGCGGGGCTTCGTCCTCGCGCTCGTCGATCTGGTGTTCCGCATCACCGACCCGCCGCTCAAGTTCGTGCGTCGCTTCATCCCGCCGCTGCGCTTCGGGCAGGTGTCGTTCGACATCGGATTCATCGTGCTCTTCTTCGCCGTGCAGATCGTCATGGGCTTCGTGTTGTACCTCTGACACCGAGGTATATCCCCACCACAGACGCCGAGGGCGCCGCGACCACAGTGGTCGCGGCGCCCTCGTGGCCTGTGGGCCCGGGCTGCCTAGAGTTCGCCGCGCAGGGCGTGCCGCAGCTGCTGGGCGTGCTCGGTGGGGTGGCGCGTGTACATGTCGAGCCAGTGCGCCACCGTGATGCGACCACGCTCGGAGTGCTGCCCCGCGCGCTCGAGATCTGCGGGCGTGAGGCGCTCGATGATGGCGGCCGAGGCGTCGCGCACGGCCGAGAAGACGCGGAGCGACACCTCGACGGGCAGCTCGGTGTAGCCGAGCGCCGCGCACTGCGCCCACGCCTCCTCGTCATAGCCCTGGATCACCGGGTTGTCCTCGGCGACGAGGCGGCGCAGGCGTGAGTACGACTGCGTCTCGCTGTCGGCGAGGTGGTGGATCACCTGACGGGCCGACCACCCGTCCGGGTGGTGACGGTCGAGGTCGGCGTCCCCGATCTCCTCGACCGCCTGCAGGAACTCGGAGGTGGAGGCACGGTAGGCCTCGGCAGCGTGCTCGATGACGGACATCAGACCCTCGCAATCGTGGCAGTGAACCCGAACTCATCGTCGCTGATGGTGTGTCCCTCGCCGATGCCGCGGGCGAAGTCGATCGCCAGGACCTCCGCGGCGATCGCCGAAGCGTGCTCCTCGACGGCGGCAGCCAGCTCGTCGTCCGCCGTGGCCCAGCGCACGACGATGCGGTCGCTCACCTCGAAGCCGGCGCCCTTGCGGCCGTCCTGCAGCAGGCGCACCACCTCGCGGGCGAGGCCCAGGCGGCGCAGCTCGGGCGTGATCGCGAGGTCGAGGGCGACGGACGCGCCCGACTCGCTGGCAACGGCCCAGCCCTCACGCGGTGTCTCGGTGACGACGACATCGTCGGCGGTGACGGTGACCGCACCGAGCTCACCGGCGTCGAGCGTCACCGCGCCATCGGCACGCAGGGCGCCGGCGAGGGCCGCCGCATCCGCGGCCGCGATGGCGCCGGCAACGAGCGGCGTCTGCTTGCCGAAGCGCGCACCGAGGCTGCGGAAGTTGGCCTTCGCCTGCACATCGACAAGGTCGCCCTCGGAGGCGAGCAGCGACTGCAGCGACTGCACGTTCAACTCCTCGGCCACCTGCGCGCGCAGGTCGTCGCCGAGCGACTCCCACCCGGCAGCGCCGATGAGCGCGCGCGACAGCGGCTGGCGCGTCTTCACCTTCGCCTCTGCGCGGGCACCGCGCCCCAGCTCGACGAGCCGACGCACGAGCGCCATCTGCGCAGCCAGGGTGTCGTCGATGATGGCGGGGTCCGGCTCGGGCCAGCGTGCCAGGTGCACCGAATCGGGCTCGCCGGCGTCGGTGCTGTGGAACAGGTCATCCCACACGCGCTCGGTGAGGAAGGGCGTGAACGGGGCCATGACGAGGGTGACGATGCGCAGGCACTCGTGCAGCGTCGCCAGGGCCGCCGTGTCGCCGGCCCAGAAGCGGCGACGCGAACGGCGCACGTACCAGTTCGACAGGTCGTCGATGAAGTCGGCGATGAGCTTGCCGGCACGCTGCGTGTCGAACTGGTCGAGGGCGGCGTCGACATCGCGCGCGAGGCGATGGGCCTCGGACAGTGCCCAGCGATCGAGCACCGGCCGCTCGGCCGGCACGGGCGCTGGGCTGCCCGGCTCGAAGCCGGCTTCACGCGCGTACAGGGCCTGGAACGACACGGTGTTCCAGTAGGTGAGGAGCGTCTTGCGCACCACCTCGGCGATCGTGGCGTGGCCGACGCGACGGGCCTGCCACGGTGATCCGCCTGCGAGCATGAACCAGCGCAGTGCGTCGGCACCGTGCTCCTCCATGAGCGGGATGGGCTCGAGGATGTTGCCCAGATGCTTGCTCATCTTGCGGCCCTGCTCATCGAGGATGTGCCCGAGGCAGACCACGTTGCGGTACGAGGACTGGTCGAAGACGAGGGTGCCGACGGCCATGAGCGTGTAGAACCAGCCGCGCGTCTGGTCGATGGCCTCGCAGATGAAGTCCGCGGGGTACACCGACGCGAAGTCCACGTCCGTGCGATGCGGGTAGCCGAACTGCGCGAAGGGCATGGAACCCGAGTCGTACCAACCATCGATCACCTCGGGCACGCGCGTGGCCGTCTGGCCGCAGTGCGGGCACGGGAAGGTGATGTCATCGACGTAGGGACGGTGCGGGTCCATCGCGGAGACATCACGGCCGCAGCGCTCGGAAAGCTCTGCGAGCGAGCCGATTGCGGTGAAGTGCTCGTCGGCGCAACGCCAGATCGGCAGCGGCGTGCCCCAGTAGCGCTTGCGCGAGAGTGCCCAGTCGATGTTGTTGTGCAGCCAGTCGCCGTACCGGCCCCACTTGATGGTCTCCGGGAACCAGTTCGTGCGGCCGTTCTCGCGCAGCAGCGCGTCCTTCACGGCGGTGGTGCGGATGTACCACGACGGCTGCGCGTAGTAGATGAGTGCCGTGTGGCATCGCCAGCAGTGGGGGTACTGGTGCTCGTAGGGCAGGTGGCGGAACAGCACGCCCGCCTCGTCCATGAGCTGCACGAGGCGCGGGTCGGCGGTCTTGAAGAACACGCCACCGACCTCGGGGATGTCGGCGGCGAAGGTGCCGTCGGGGAGCACTGGATTCACCACGGGAAGCCCGTAGCGACGGCAGGTGACGAGGTCCTCGGCGCCGAAGGCAGGGGCCTGGTGCACGAGGCCGGTGCCGTCCTCGGTGGTGACGTAGTCGGCGAGTAGCACCGTGTGCAGGGGCGCGTCCGTCTCCGGGAACTCGACCCAGTGGAACGGGCGGTCGTAGCCGGTGCCCTCGAGGTCGGCGCCGCGCACGGTCTCCAGCACCTCGGCGTCCTCGCCGAGCACGGCGGCGCGCAGGGCGGCAGCGACGACGGAGATGGCGCCGTCGGTGGTGCGGGCCACCACGTAGTCGACGTCGGGGTGCGCCGCCACGGCAGTGTTCGACACCAACGTCCAGGGGGTCGTCGTCCAGATGAGCAGCTGAACGCCGGGGTGTCGCTCGAGGAGCGGACCGGAAGTGACGGGCATGCGCACGTACACCGAGGCGTCGGTGATGGTCTCGTAGCCCTGGGCCAGTTCATGGTCGGACAGGCCGGTGCCGCAACGGGGGCAGTAGGGGGCGACGCGATGGTCCTGCACGAGCAGGCCCTTGTCGAAGATCTGCTTGAGGCTCCACCAGACCGACTCGATGTAGGACGGGTTCATCGTCCAGTAGGCCTTGTCGAAGTCGACCCAGAAGCCCATGCGCTCGGTCATCGTGGTGAAGGCATCGACGTGGCGCTTCACGGACGTGCGGCAGCGCTCATTGAACTCGGCGATGCCGTAGGCCTCGATGTCGGTCTTGTTGGTGAAGCCCAGCTCCTTCTCCACCGCGAGTTCGACGGGCAGGCCGTGGCAGTCCCAGCCGGCCATGCGGGGCACGTGGTAGCCCTTCATGGTGCGGTAGCGGGGGAACACGTCCTTGAAGACGCGCGCCTCCACATGGTGCGTGCCGGGCGTGCCGTTGGCGGTTGGCGGGCCCTCGTAGAAGATCCACTGCGGGTTGCCCTGCGTCTGCTCGAGGCTGCGTTCGAAGACGCGAGCGGACTTCCAGAACGCGAGCACGTCGCGTTCCATGCTGGGCAGGTCGATCCGGGGCGGGACCGAGCGGTACATGCGCGACCTCGCTCGACTGGGGTGTGGGCGGGCACCCGCGGTGGGGCGCCCATGCGGTGGGGCGCCCCAAGGATAGTCGTGGCCGTCGGGCGCCCCTCCTTCGGCGCTTCACTCCTCGACGGGACCGCGACACGCCGTGTCAGCGGTCCCGTCGAGGAGTGAAGCGCCGAAGCACGCCCGCGATCACGGGCGGGCTATGGTCGGGAGGTGCTGCGCATTGCCATCCGGGTGCGACCGGGTGCGTCCCATCCCGGTGTCGCCGGCGCGGTGGACGGGCGCCTGCAGGTGCGCGTCGCCGCCCGTGCCGTCGATGGTCGGGCAACGGAAGCGGCCCTGGCGGCGGTGGCCGACGCGTTCGGGGTTCGACGGTCGGCGGTCACCCTGGTGCATGGGGCAACCTCGCGCGACAAGCTGGTGGCGGTTGAGGGCGCACTCGACGCGTTGACCCGGCGGTATGAGGAATTGCTCAGAACGTAGCCGCGTGTCGCATTGCGCACGCTGGTGCGGGGGCTAACCTGCCCGCAACTTCGGGAAGAAGGCGGTAGGGATGGCTGCGAAGAAGGCCGTGCCGGTGAAGGCAGCAAAGCGGGCGGTTGCTGCATCGAAGAAGGCTCCTGCGCCCGCGAAGAAGGCCGCTCCTGCAAAGAAGGTTGCGCCCGCCAAGACGGCTGCGCCCGCCAAGAAGGTTGCTCCTGCGAAGAAGGCGGCACCTGCCAAGACGGCTGCGCCCGCGAAGAAGGCTGCGCCCGCGAAGAAGGCTGCGCCCGCGAAGAAGGCGGCACCTGCGAAGAAGGCGGCACCTGCGAAGAAGGCTGCGTCCGCGAAGAAGGCTGCGTCCGCGAAGAAGGCTGCGCCGGCCAAGAAGGCTGCGCCCGCGAAGAAGGCTGCGCCTGCGAAGAAGGCTGCGCCTGCGAAGAAGGCCGCTCCCGCGAAGAAGGCCGCTCCCGCGAAGAAGGCTGCGCCGGCCAAGAAGGCTGCGCCGGCCAAGACGGCTGCGCCGGCCAAGAAGGCCGCTCCAGCGAAGAAGACGGCTGCGCCGGCGAAGACGGCTGCTCCCGCGAAGACGGCTGCTCCCGCGAAGAAGACGGCTGCGCCCGCCAAGAAGACGGTTGCTCCGGCGAAGACGGGTGCTCCCGTGCAGACGGTGGCACCGGCGAAGCCGGCCCCAGCGGCAACGAAGGCGACCGCCACGAAGGCCGCAGCAGCTGCTGCGTCGGCACCCGCACCCCGGCGCACACCGGCAGCGGCCACGCGCGAGAATGCGCAGGTGGAACCCGCGAAGACCCCGACATCCGAGACGCCCGCCCGCCCGGCACAGCCCGAGAAGCCGGTGCCCGCGCCGGTGCCGATCGCCCCGGAGGGTCCCACCGTGCAGATCCCCAAGGCCCTGGCCCAGCCCAACTCCGTGGCCAAGCCGAAGGCACACGTCACCGACGATGCATCGCCCTGGAACGCCCGCGAGCTCAAGTCCCAGCGCAGCATGCTCGAAGCCGAGTTGGCTCGCCTGCAGGCCGAACTGGCAACGGCGGAGGGCGTCTTCAACGACCTCGTGCGCAACGAGGACTTCGTCGGTGACGACACTGCCGACGTCGGCAGCACCACGCTCGAGCGCGAGCAGGAGATGAGCCTCACGGCCAACCTGCGCGACCTCGTCGATCAGACGAGCCGCGCCCTCCGCCGCATCGATGACGGCTCGTACGGTCGTTGCGAGTCCTGCGGCAATCCCATTGGCAAGCTGCGGCTGCAGGCTCGGCCTGCCGCCACGCTCTGCATCACCTGCAAGGAGCGCGAGGACCGCGGCTGACCTGCGGCTCGTGACGGCCCGCGGTCAGTAGGCTGCCACCGTGCAGCGTCGCCTCGTGGTCTCATCCATCGCCCTCACCGTGGTGGTCATCGACCAGCTGGTGAAGGCGTGGGTGCTCGCATCGCTTGCGGACGGGCACATCGTGCACGTGATCGGCGACCTGCTCACGTTCCGGTACGTCGACAACCCCGGTGCCGCCTTCAGCATGGGCACCGGCAGCACGTGGGCCTTCACGCTGCTCGCCACTGCCGTCGTCATCGGCATCGCCTGGTACGCCCCCCGCATCGGTTCGCGCGCCTGGGTCATCGGCTTCGCCGGGCTCATGGGCGGTGCGGCCGGCAACCTCGTCGACCGCCTGCTGCGGCCGCCGGGGTTCGGGGTCGGGCACGTGGTCGACTTCATCGCCACACCCCACTTCCCGGTGTTCAACATCGCCGACATGACGATCGTGTGCAGCGTCGGGCTCATGATCCTGCTCTCCTCGCGCGGCATCCCCGTCACCGGACGCACCCATGGCTGACGTGCGCACCGTCGTCGTGCCCGACGGCCTCGACGGCGAACGGGTCGACGCCGCACTCGCGCGCATGCTCGGCTTCAGCCGCACCAAGGCAGCCGAACTCGTCGAGGCAGGTGACGTCCTCCTCGACGATGTCGTGCCCGACAAGGCCACCCGCGTCACGGGTGGGGCGTTGCTCGAGGTCACCATCCCGGCACCGGCCGAGCCGGCGCGCATCGTCGCCGAGACGATCGACGGTCTCACCATCGTGTTCGACGACGACGACCTCGTGGTGGTCGACAAGCCCGTCGGTGTCGCCGCACATCCGAGCCCGGGGTGGACCGGCCCCACGGTCATCGGCGGCCTCGCCGGCCTCGGCTACCGCATCGCCACGAGCGGTGCCGCCGAACGCCAGGGGGTGGTGCATCGCCTCGACGTCGGCACCACGGGGCTCATGGTCGTCGCGAAGAGCGAGCGTGCCTACGCCGACCTCAAGCAGCAGTTTCGCGTGCGCAGCGTCGACAAGGTGTACCACGCGCTCGTGCAGGGGCACCCGGACCCGTCGTCGGGCACGATCGATGCCCCCATCGACCGCCACCCCACCCACGACTACCGCTGGGCCGTCGTCCAGGGCGGCAAGCCGAGCATCACCCACTATGAGACCCTGGAGGCCTTCCCGCACGCCTCCCTGCTCCAGATCCACCTCGAGACCGGGCGCACGCACCAGATCCGCGTGCACATGAGTGCGCTGCGCCACCCCTGCGTCGGCGACGCCACCTACGGTGCCGACCCCACCCTCACGAAGCGCCTCGGGCTCACCCGCCAGTGGCTGCATGCGCACGGCCTGGCCTTCGACCACCCGTCGACGGGGGAGCGGCTGTCGTTCGTGAGCCCCTACCCGCCCGACCTCGCCCTCGCCCTCGAGCGCATCCGCACCTGGTAGCGCGTCGGGCGGGCGGCTCGCCGCCTGCTGTCGGTGCCTCGGGGTATCCTCGCCGCTGATGTCATCGCCTTGATGACGGTCGCAGAAGAGGTGTCGCGCGTGGCTGGGGAGCAGTTCGTCCACCTCCACAACCACACCGAGTACTCCATGCTCGATGGTGCGGCTCGCGTGAAGGACCTCTTCAGCGAGGCGGCCCGCATGAGCATGCCGGCCCTCGCCATGACCGATCACGGCAACCTCTTCGGCACCTACGAGTTCATCAAGGCCGGTCGTGCCGCGGGCGTCAAGCCGATCATCGGCATGGAGGCCTACCACGTGCCGATCGGCACGCGGCACGACCGTGCGCCGTTCTCCTTCGGTGGCGACGTGGCGCAGGACGTCGGCGACGAGGGTGCCGGCAAGGGCAAGGTCAACTACACCCACATGACGCTGTGGGCCGAGACTACCGAGGGCCTGCACAACCTGTTCCGGCTCTCCAGCCTCGCCTCACTCGAGGGCCAGTTCCGCAAGTACCCGCGCATCGATCGCGAGCTGCTCGAGCGCCATGGCAAGGGCATCATCGCCACCACGGGCTGCCCGTCCGGCGAGGTGAACCGCTGGCTGCAGGCCGGCCAGTACGACCGCGCCCTCGCCGCCGCCGCCGACTACCGCGACATCCTCGGACGCGACAACTTCCTCTGCGAGGTCATGGACCACGGCATCGCCATCGAGCGTCGCACCCGCGAGGACCTGTTGCGCATCGCCCGCGCCCTCGACCTGCGGATCGTCGCCACGAACGACCTGCACTACACCTACGCCTCCGACGCCGACACGCACGAGACCCTGCTGTGCGTGCAGACGGGCAAGAACCTCGCCGACCCCAACCGCTTCAAGTTCGACGCCCGCGACTTCTACCTCAAGTCGCCCGCCGAGATGCGCCACCTCTGGTCCGAGCTGCCGGAGGCCTGCGACAACACCCTCTGGATCGCCGAGCGCTGCAACATCGAGTTCGGCGAGCCGCGCGACCTCATGCCGCGCTTCCCGCTCCCCGAGGGCTTCGACGAGGGCACCTTCCTCGTCGCCGAGGTCGAGCAGGGCCTGCGCGCGCGATTCGCCCCCGACCTGGTGCCGCAGACGCACCTCGACCAGGCCGCCTACGAGCTGTCGGTCATCCGGCAGATGGGCTTTCCGGGCTACTTCCTCGTCGTGGCCGACCTTGTGCGGCACGCCAAGGAGGTCGGCATCCGGGTGGGGCCGGGCCGTGGCTCCGCCGCAGGGTCGCTCGTTGCCTGGGCCCTCGGCATCACGGAGCTCGATCCCATCCGCTTCGGCCTCCTGTTCGAGCGCTTCCTCAATCCCGAGCGCGTGTCCATGCCCGATATCGACATGGACTTCGACGAACGTCGCCGCGCTGAGATGATCCGCTACGCCACCGAGAAGTACGGCGAGGATCGCGTCTCCCAGATCGTCACCTTCACCACCATCAAGGCGAAGGCCGCCATCAAGGACGCCGGGCGCGTGCTCGGCTACCCCTTCGCCATCGGCGAGAAGATCACGAAGGCCATGCCGCCCGCCGTCATGGGCAAGGACATCCCGCTCGGTGGCATCTTCGACGCCCAACACGACCGCTACTCCGAGGCGGGGGAGTTCCGCGCGCTCTACGAGGCGGACGCTGACGTGCGCCGCGTCGTCGACACCGCACGCGGTCTCGAAGGCCTCCGACGCGGATGGGGTGTGCACGCAGCCGGCGTCATCATGTCGGCAGAGCCGCTCATCGACGTCATCCCCATCATGCGCCGCGATACCGACGGGGCGATCATCACGCAGCTCGACATGGGAGCCTGCGAGTCCCTCGGTCTGCTGAAGATGGACTTCCTCGGCCTGCGCAACCTCACCGTCCTCGACGACTGTGTGCGCCACATCCGCGCCAATCGCGACGGTGCCGAGGTGGTGCTCGAGCAGTTGCCGCTCGACGACCAGCCCACCTATGAGTTGCTGGCCCGTGGCGACACCCTCGGCGTCTTCCAGCTCGACGGCGGCCCCATGCGCTCGCTGCTCCGCTCGATGGCCCCCACCTCCTTCGATGACATCTCGGCCGTGCTCGCCCTCTACCGTCCCGGCCCCATGGGCGCCAACGCGCACAACGAATACGCCGATCGCAAGAACGGCCGCAAGCCGGTCATTCCGATCCATCCCGAGCTCGCCGAACCCCTGGCCTCCATCCTCGACGAGACGTACGGCCTCATCGTGTATCAGGAGCAGGTGCAGGCCATCGCGCAGAAGGTGGCCGGCTACTCGCTCGGCAAGGCCGACCTGCTGCGCCGCGCCATGGGCAAGAAGAAGAAGGAGATCCTCGACAAGGAGTACGTGCCCTTCTCCGCCGGTATGCGCGAGCACGGCTACTCCGACGACGCGATCAAAACCCTCTGGGACATCCTCGTCCCCTTCTCCGACTACGCCTTCAACAAGGCCCACACGGCCGGCTATGGGCTCGTGTCGTACTGGACGGCCTACCTCAAGGCCAACTACGCACCCGAGTACATGGCGGCGCTCCTCACCTCGGTGAAGGACGACAAGGACAAGCTCGCCGTCTACCTGCACGAGTGCCGTCGCATGGGCATCACGGTGCTGCCGCCCGACGTCAACGCATCCGAATCCGACTTTGCCCCCGTGGGCAACGACATCCGCTTCGGGCTCACTGCCGTGCGCAACGTCGGCAGCAACGTCGTCGAGTCCATCATCGCCACGCGCAAGGGCAAGGGGCGCTACACCACCTTCACCGACTTCCTGTCGAAGGTCGATGCATCCGTCTGCAACAAGCGCACCATCGAGTCGCTCATCAAGTCGGGCGCCTTCGACTCCCTCGGGCATCCGCGACGGGCACTCGTGCTCGTGCACGCCGAGGCCGTCGATGCGGTGCTCGACGTGAAGCGTGCCGAGGCCGTCGGCCAATTCGACCTCTTTGGCGGCTTCACCGATGCCACCGACGACGAGGGTGGCGGTCTGTCCGTCACCATCGGCGACGAGGAGTGGGACAAGGCGCAGTTGCTGGCCTTCGAGCGCGAGATGCTCGGGCTGTACGTGAGCGACCACCCGCTGCTCGGTGTGGAGCACGTGCTGCGCGCGGGCACCGACCGCTCCATTGCCGACATCGCGGGCGATGACGTCGTCGATGGCCAGGTGCTCACGGTTGGTGGCCTCATCACCGGGGTGCAGCGCAAGGTGACGAAGCAGGGCAACGCCTGGGCCATCGTCACCGTCGAGGACCTCGAGGGCGGCATCGAGGTGATGATCTGGCCGCAGACCTTCCAGAGTGTCGGTCCCATGATCGTCGAGGACACCGTCGTCTTCGTACGTGGACGGGTCGAGAAGAGCGACGAGGACACGGCGCGACTCGTGGCCCTCGAGGTGTCGCAGCCGGACCTGTCGGAGGCGGCGAGCGGCCCGGTCATCATCACCCTGCCGGTGGCGCGGTGCGTGCCCAACGTCATTGAGCCCCTCAAGGACGTGCTGCGCGCGCATCCCGGCACCACCGAGGTGCGCCTGCGCCTGCTCAACGGCACGCGCGAGACGCTCGTGCGCATCGATGACCGTCTGCGGGTCACGAACTCCACGGCCCTCTCCGGTGACCTCAAGGCCCTCCTCGGGCCGGGATGCCTCGGCTGATCGAGCCAATCGGGTGCGGGCGGGCGGCAGGTGCCTGCACCGACGCCGTGCGGGCGGCCCGCGTCAGCGGGCGATGTCGGCGACGGTGGCGTCGAGCACGCGCACCAGGTCGTCGGGCGCCAGGCCGATGTCGAACCCGCGTCGGCCGCCGCTCACGTAGATGGTGTCGAACAGCAGGGCCGTCTCGTCGATGACCGTCGGCAGCGCGCGCTTCTGCCCGAAGGGCGAGATGCCGCCCGCCACGTACCCGGTGAGCCGCTCTGCGCCATCGACGCGCATCATCTCGGCACGCTTGCCGCCCACGGCAGACGCCATGCGCTTGAGGTCGAGCTGGCTGTCGACCGGCACGATGGCGACGTGCGGTGCGTCATCGACGAGGCACAGCAACGTCTTGCACACCTGCTCCGGCGGCAGGCCGAGTGCCTCCGCAGCCTCACGGCCGAACGATGGCGCCGCGGGGTCGTGGGTGTACCGATGCTCCGTGAAGGCCACACCGGCCCGTTGCAGCGCGATGACCGCCGGCGTCCCTCCTGCCATGGCGCGAGCATAGGGCGATGCCCCGGCGCCGCCGCCGGTGCGTCGGATGGGCCGAATAGACTCCCGCCATGATGCGCGTGCTCGACCTCCGCGGTTCCGACGTCGACCCGCGCACCGTCATGCCCCGTGCCCAACTCGATGTCGACGCGGCCATCACCCTGGTGCGCCCCACCGTCGAGGATGTGGCGGCGCGCGGGCTCGCGGCGGTGCTCGATGCCTGCGAGCGATTCGACGGTGTGCGCCCAGCGTCGCTCCGCGTGCCCGCGGCCGAACTCACCCGCGCCCTCGCCGAGCTCGACCCCGCCGTCCGCGAGGGGCTGGAGGAGGCCATCCGCCGCGTGCGCCTGGTGCACGAGGACCAGCGCCGCACCGACATCGTCACTGAGGTCGCCGACGGTGGCACCGTCACCGAGCGCTTCATCCCCGTCGATCGTGTGGGGCTCTATGTGCCCGGTGGTCGCGCCGTGTACCCGAGCTCCGTCGTGATGAACGTGGTGCCCGCGCAGGTCGCGGGCGTCGGCAGCCTCGTCGTCGTCTCCCCGCCGCAGCGCGAGTTCGGCGGCCTGCCCCACCCCACGATCCTCGCTGCGTGCGCGCTCCTGGGCGTCGACGAGGTGTACGCCGTTGGTGGCGCGCAGGCGGTCGCCATGCTGGCGTACGGCCTCACCCTCCCCGACGGCAGCCGGGTCGCGCCCGTCGACATGGTCACCGGCCCCGGCAACGTGTACGTCACCGCGGCCAAGCGCATGCTGAAGGGTCGCATCGGCATCGACGCTGAGGCCGGCCCCACCGAAATCGCCATCCTCGCCGACCACACCGCCGACCCGGCCTTCGTCGCGGCCGACCTCATCAGCCAGGCCGAGCACGACGTCATCGCCGCGTCGGTGCTCGTCACCACCGATGCGGCGCTCGCCGACGCCGTGCAGGCTGCACTCCCGGCGCAGGTGGCGGCCACAAAGCACAGCGAGCGCATCACGGAGGCGCTCGCCGGTCCGCAGAGCGGCATCATCCTCGTCGACGACATTGCGCAAGGGCTGGCCGTCGTCAACGCCTACGCGGCCGAGCACCTCGAGATCCACACCGACAACGCACGTGCCGTCGCCGCGCGCGTGCGCAATGCGGGCGCCGTGTTCATCGGCGCCTGGTCACCGGTGAGCCTCGGCGACTACATCGCCGGCTCCAACCACGTGCTGCCCACGGGTGGCTGCGCCTGCCACAGTGCAGGGCTATCGGTGCAGACCTTCCTCAAGGGCGTGCACTTCATCGACTACAGCGAGGTGGCCCTGAAGCAGGTGGCCGACCACGTCGTCACCCTCGCCACGGCCGAGGATCTCCCCGGCCACGCCGCCGCCGTGTCGGTGAGGTTCCAATGACGCGCCTGCCCGTGCGCGAGGAACTGCGCGGCCTCACCTCCTACGGTGCGCCGCAGCTGGACGTGCCCGTGCGCCTCAACACGAACGAGAACCCCTTCCAGCCGCCGCGCGACTTCATCGAGGACCTCGGCACGGCCGTCGTCGAGGTGGCGAAGACGCTCAACCGCTACCCGGATCGTGACGCCACGCGACTGCGTGCCGGGCTCGCCACCTACGTCTCGCGTGAGTCCGAGGTACCGGGCATCGACGCCGCGCGCGTCTGGGCGGCCAATGGCTCCAACGAGGTGATGCAGCAACTGCTGCAGGCCTTCGGTGGCCCGGGTCGCATGGCGCTCACCTGGACCCCCACGTACTCGATGTACGAGGAGTACGCGCGCAAC
>JAKALQ010000003.1 GCA_021824095.1 Actinomycetes bacterium | reverse complement strand
CGGGAGAACCTACGTCTCCGTAGGTTACGGACTCGTAGGTTGCGGGTCAAGCATCGTCGAGGGCGGCATGTTCGGCGCACGTGACGGCCCCTCGGCCGCGGGTGGTCGGCCTCCGGCGCGGGGCCGTCGAGGGGGGTGCGAGGATTGCATCCTCTGGAGGAACCATGACTGCCCTGTCACCGAATGTGCCCACTCGCAACCTCATCGGCGGAGCCTGGATCGGCGCCGCCTCCGGCAAGACCTTCCCCGTGCTGAACCCGGCCACCGACCAGCCGCTGTGCGAGGTGCCGGACATGGCCGAGGCTGACGGCCTGGCGGCCGTCGAGGCGGCGTACACCGCCGGCCAGCAGTGGGCGGACACGGCGCCGCGCGTCCGTGGTGAGGTGCTGCGCAAGACCTACGAGCTCATGATCGAGCGCCGCGAGGAGATCGCGCTGCTCATCACGCAGGAGATGGGCAAGGCGCTCGCTGACTCGCGGGCAGAGGTCAACTACGCGGCGGAGTTCTTCCGCTGGTTCTCGGAGGAGGCCGTGCGCATCGGTGGCGAGGTGCGCCGCGCCCCCGCTGGTGACAAGTGGATCATGACCAACCGGGTGCCGGTCGGCGTCTGCTACTTCATCACCCCCTGGAACTTCCCGGCCGCCATGGCCACCCGCAAGATCGGCCCGGCCGTCGCCGCCGGTTGCACCGTCGTGGTGAAGCCGGCAGCCGAGACGCCGCTCACCACGCTCTACATCGCGAAGCTCATGGAGGAGGCGGGCCTGCCCGCCGGCGTCGTCAACGTCATCACGACGCACTCCGCGTCAGCGGTGTCGAGCGCCATCCTCGCCGATGAGCGCGTGCAGAAGCTCTCGTTCACCGGCTCCACCTTCGTGGGCAAGAAGCTGCTGCACCAGACGGCCGAGCGCGTGCTCCGCGTCTCCATGGAGCTCGGCGGCAACGATCCCTTCATCGTCTGCAGCGACGCCGATGTGGACGCCGCAGTCGAGGGCGCGATGCTTGCGAAGATGCGCAATGGCGGCCAGGCCTGCACCGCGGCCAACCGCTTCTATGTGCACACCGACGTGTACGACGAGTTCGTGGCCAAGTTCTCGGCCCGCATGTCCGGCCTGAGCGTCGGCCCCGGTTACGAGGACGGCATCCAGGTCGGTCCCGTCGTGAGCCACAAGCAGCGCGATGAGATCGCCGGACTCGTGGACAGCGCACTCGCCTCGGGTGCCAAGCGCATCGTGGGCGATCCGGCGGCGATGCCGAGCGTCGGTTCCTTCTACCCGCCGACGGTGCTCACCGACGTGCCTGCCGATTCCGTGATCGCCCGCACCGAGATCTTCGGCCCCGTCGCACCGGTCATCCGCGTGCAGACGGACGACGAGGCGCTCACGCTCGCGAACACCACCGAGTTCGGCCTCATCGGCTACATCTACACGCGTGACCTGGCGAAGGGCCTGCGCCTGAGCCGCCGCATGCAGACGGGCATGGTGGGCCTCAACCGTGGGCTGCTGTCCGACCCGGCCGCGCCCTTCGGTGGCGTGAAGGAGTCGGGCCTCGGCCGCGAGGGCGGGTTCGAGGGCATCGACGAGTTCCTCGAGACCCAGTACGTTGCCACTGACTGGTGAACCGCCTCGACACGATGACGCGCACGGTGCTTCGGCACCGTGCGCTCGTCATTGTGCTGTGGTGCTGCATCGGCCTCGCCGGCCTGCTCGCGAGCACCGCCCTCCCGGGCCGGCTCACGGCGCTCACCGCCGTGCCGGGTTCGCCATCCGCGGCCGCGGATGCCGTGCTGCGCTCCAGCTTCGGCGACAACACCGACGGCTCCTTCACCGTCATCGTCCACTTCCGGCAGGCGAGTGACGCCCGCATCCGCCAGCTGGAGCAGGAACTCACGGACGCCGTCCGCGTCGTCCCCACGGCCACGGTGGTGCAACAGCGGGCCCTCGGCGGGGTGCTGTACGCACTCGTGGGCACCCGCCTGCCCCTGCTCGACGCGTCCGCGGCAACGGACCGCCTGCGGGCATCCCTGCGCGCGCATGGACTCGACGGCGCCCTCGTCACCGGCGCACCGGCGCTGGAGCATGACGTGCGCCCCGTGCTTGCCGACGATCTGCACCGTGGCACCGTCCTCGCGGTCGTGGCCGCGCTGCTGCTCCTGCTGCTCGTGCTCGGCTGGTGCTGGGCTGTGCTCGTGCCCTTCGTCGTCGCGGCCGCGGTGGTGGCTGGATCGCTGCTGCTCGTGTACGCCGTCACGCTCATCACGCCGATGGTGCTCTACATCCCCAATGTCATTGAGCTCATCGGGCTCGGCCTCGCCATCGACTACGCCCTGTTGCTCGTGCACCGATTCCGGGCGGAGGTGCGCGCGCGGCAGGGCGACGGCACGGATGCGGTCGTGCGCACGATGGCGACGGCGGGACGCACGGTCATCATCTCGGGTATCACTGCCGCCGTGGGGCTCTCGGTGCTGTTCCTCACCCCGGTGCCCTTCGTGCGCTCGCTTGGCGCTGCCGGCCTCATCGTGCCCGTGGTCTCCATCCTGGCCGCGCTCACCCTCCAGCCCGTGCTCCTCGCCCTGCTGGGAGAACGCGGCGTGCAGGCACGTGGCTGGCATGGCGTGCTCGACGATGCCCGTGCCGATGCCCGCTGGGCTCGGCTCGCCGCCCTCGTCGCACGTCGCCCTCGCACGGTCGTCGTCACCGCCACACTCGGGCTCGCCGTCGTCGCGCTGCCCGTGCTCGGCATACACCTGGCACCGGCCTCGCTCACGGCCATCCCGCAGCAGCTGGAGTCCGCGCGCGGCGTCGACTTCCTTGCCGCACGCGTGGGCGCAGGGGCCATCACGCCGCACTCGCTCGTGATCGACACCGGCCGGCCCGGTGGCACCGTGACGGGTCGGGACGAGCAGGCCCGCACCCGATTGGCGTCCGCCCTCACGCACCTGCCGGGGGTCTTCGCGGTTGTCTCCGACACCTCGACGCTCTTCGTCGACGCCACGCAGCGCTACCAGCGCATGGTGATCATCGGACGGGATGGCTTCGCCGACGCCGGCACGGCCGCGCTCATCGACCGACTGCGTGCCATCGACCCGCAGCAGTACGGGTACGCACCCGGTGCGAGTGTGATGGTGGGTGGCGCATCTGCCCGCGGCGTCGACTTCCTGCGCCGCATTGAAGGCGCCACACCCTGGATCGTCATCGCGTCGCTGCTGCTCGCCTACCTGCTCATGGCCCGTGCCTTTCGCACCCGCTTGCTCCCGGCGGTGGCCGTGGGGCTCAACCTCGTCTCCGTGACGGCTGCATGCGGTGTGGTGGTGCTGGTGTTCCAGGTGCTGCTGCACCAATCGACGATCGAGGCCTGGGCGCTGGTCTTCCTCTTCGCCATGCTCTTCGGCCTGTCCATGGACTACCAGGTGTTCATCGTCGCGCGCATCCGGGAGGCGCGCCTGCAGGGTCGCGATGCGGTGGCGGCCATCGGGTTCGGGCTCGAGCGCACGGCAGGCGTGATCACGGCGGCCGCACTGATCCTCGTCGCGGCACTCACCGGCCTCGTCACCGGGCATGTGACGGGCCTGCAGGAACTCGGTGTGGGCCTGGTGGCCGGCGTCATCATCGATGCCGCCGTGGTGCGCACGCTGCTGCTCCCCGGTGTCCTGGTGCTCCTGGGGGAGCGGGCCTGGGGTGGCGGCGTCGACCACTCCTCGGTGTCTGCCTGAGCAATGTCGCGCGGTGTGCGCACCACCGCGACCCTGCCCTGCCCGGAAGACGGCACCCGCTGGCGGACGCGACGATGCCCCGCCACCGAGCCGGTGACGGGGCATCGCAGGTGCTGCTACTTGGCCTTGCCGTTGGCGACGACCTTGATGGTGAAGTGGATCGACGGCACCTGGTAGCCGAGGCCCAGCGCCGGTGAGTCGTGGCCACCGGACAGCAGCGGCAGCATGCCGTACTGCGTGTCGGCGAACGACGGATTGGCGCTGTAGAGGTTCGGCCACAGGTCGACGGTGTGCGTGCCGGGCTCACCCGTGGCGACCAGGTGGATCACCATGTAGCCATTGGAGTTGAAACCGCAGCCGTACCCGATGTGCGAGTTGTCGTAGGTGACGTTCATGGTGTTGTCCATCTGCGTCCAACCCACACCGCGCACGCTGATGGTGAACTCCTCACCCTGCTTGAAGGTGTAGGTGGGCGCGCCCACGCCGGCAGGCAGGTGCGCGATGCTGTTGTCCGCCTTCGCGACGCCGATGGAGACGACCTTGCCGTTCTTGTCCTTGAACACGTCGAGGCTCTCCTTGACGTAGAACAGCGCCTGCGCCATGAGCTTGCCACCCTGCATCACCTGCACGACGTGGAAGCCGCCGAGGTTGTCCGGGATGGTGACGTCCTGGTCGAGCACGCCACCGGACACCGTGCCGGTGCCCATGGGCACGGCATTGAACTTCCAGCAGCTTGTGCTGCCCTTGGGGCAGTCGACGCGGCTGCCAACGACGGTGGAGAACTTGAGGTCCACGCTGCCATCCACCGGCAGGCCGGTGACATGCAGGTGCGTCTTCGACAGCACGGGGCCGCTCGTGGGCGCCAACGTGGCCACGGCCTTGGAGCCGAGCGGGTCGATGGCGTCGAGCTGCATCGTGGTGTGCACGTCCGCCTCAGGCGTCACCTGCTCGGGCCAGGTGAAGTAGGGCTTGATGATGCCCGGGTCCTTGGTGACGCGGAAGGCGAGGGTGGCGCCGGTGGCATTCGGCACCGGCGACTGCAGGATGTTCATGTACTGGATGCCGATGGCGTCCTGCACGGAGATGTAATGCATGCCCGGACGGCCCGACGCGATGATCGTGGCGGTGCCATGGCCGCGGTTCCACAGTGCGAGCATCTCGCCGGCGAGCTTGTTGTCGTAGTTCACGGCGCCACCGGACTGGTAGAGGCTCGCGCCGAGCCCGGAGTAGGTGATGTGGATGGGCGTGCCGATGGGGCCGCTCGTCGGCGTGATCGACACGGAGCGGCGGATCTCGAAGCCACCCTTGCCCACGACGACGCCGTTCACCAGCGCGTAGATGTCATGCACGGAACCGAAGTCGACGGGCGCCTTGGTGGCGAAGGTGAAGGCCCCATTGGCGTCCGTGGTGACGGTGCCCATGATGACGTTGATCTTCGTGTAGCTGGTGCCGCGGTAGTTCACGGTGGTGGGGTCGACCTCAGCGCGCCAGGCCGCCTGCGTCGTGCCCCAGACGAGGGTGACGGTGGCGTTGGCGGGGAGGCCGGTGGCCGAGAGGGTGAAGGGGGTGCCGACGACGCCATTGTCTGGAACGGCGTTGACCGCCTTGGCGTTGGCCACGGGCACGGGGGCCGGGGTGAGGGTGCCGGTGAATGGCAGCGGGTACTGCGCTGCGATCTCCGGCGGTGCGGGCAGCGTGTACGGGGTCATGTCGGCACTCGCGGTGCTCGTCATCCCGAGGGGGAGGAGCAGGGCCAGCGCGGCAGTGGCGGTGATCGCCCGAAGGTGTCGCTTCATGTCGGTCTCTCGGTCTCGTCGTACGGGGTGCCGCTGGTGCGGCGGGAGGGGCGTCGATGCCCTGTCATGGCAAGGGTTCCAGCAGGCCCACACGCATCCCACGGGGAGGCGTGGGGCCCACTGGAACCCAGGTGTCGTGCGGTTACGCCTTCGGTGCGGCCGACAGCGTGAGGACGGAGGTCGCTGCCTGCCAGGCCGCCGGCGTGAACGACAGCGTCTGGCCGGTGACGGCGGGGGTGACGACCTGCGTCGACTTCACCTTGACCGGCTTCCAGACGTAGGCGCCGTTGACCTTCACGGCCTTCTTCGTCTTCGGGTTGACGACCTTCACGTACTTGGTGACGGTGACGTCCTTCGTGACGGCCGGCTTCTCGATCATCGTGATGTTGATCGTGTAGTCGATGCGACCGAGCGCCGAGAACTTGCCGCTGCCCTGCGCGCCGGTGTTGAGGGCGCCGGCCCAGAAGGCGGTGCCGCTGTGGTCGCCGTACGACATGTTCACCGGGGTGTCCCAACCGGCGATCTTGATCTGCATCTGCGCGTCATTGCCCGTGAGCGGCACGCCGCCGCGAGCGTAGTCGTTGGCGTAGACACGGAAGACGATCTGCTGGCCCTGCATGAACTGGTTCATGAGGAGGCAGCCGCCACTGGCGTAGTACTGCGTTGCGGCGCTGCCGTTCCCGAGGCTCGCCGGGGTGCTGCCGCCGTTCACGGTGTCGACGTAGAGCGAGATGTCACCGTTCGTCGAGTACTCGTTGATCGGCTTGCCGACGACCCAGACCAGCGAGGTGGTGACCTTCGCCAGCGTGGTGTCGGTGGGGGTCAGCGTGGCGTTGATGTAGATCGTGCCAGGTGCGGCCGGATCCCACGGGTTGCACATCGCGGTGTAGGGCGCTGTGGTGGCGGTGGGCACGGCCTCGCAGCCCTTGATCGGCGTGCCGGCGGTGGCGGTGTCAGCAGCGGTGCTGAAGGCCACGGTGCCCGGGACGCTTGCCGTCGCGGAGATGCCACCGTCGACGATGACCGCCCCGGTGACGGCGCTGACGACGGGCTTCGACACGACGCTGAGCTTCAGCGTCGCCGCGGTGTCCGCGAAGGCGGTGCCGACGACGAGCGTCGATGCCGCGGTCAGCGTCGCCGCACCCACGATCACGCGGGTCGCAATGCGATTCATTGGGTACATCCTTCTTGTTGGGTTGGGATCACTTGAGCTTGATGGAGCCGGTGAAGGTGGCGGTGAAGGCCTGTGAGTCCTTCGTGCCCGCGGCGGTGGACTTCACGAAGAAACCGCCCTTCACGGTGAGGGTGCCCGTGGCGCCGGCGAACTTGCCCGTGCCACCGGTGACGGTGACCGTGCCCGTGACGGCCACGTTGCTGGGCGCTGCCGAGTCGGCGGCACAGCCCTGCGTCTTGGGATCGACCTTGAACTTCAGGGTGTTGGCACCGCTGCCGAGCGTGCCCTCACCGGAGATGGCCGCGCACTGCGACGAGGGGGAGGAGGTGCCCGTGGCGGTCATCGCAGCGAGGCCTGCGGCACCGGCGTCGGACGAGGTGCCGCTGAGGTCGGTGACCTTCACGTCGCTCGAGCTCCACAGCATGGTGAGGTTGCCCTTGTAGGTGGCGTTGAAGGCCACCGTCTTGGCTGACGCGGCCGGCTTGGCAGCAGGCTTCTTCGGCGACCAGCCCTTGGGGCACTTGGTGGCGGTGTACTTCTTGGCCACCGTGCCCTTGTAGCACGTGATCTGCTTCTTCTTCGCTGCCTGGGGAGCAGCGGTTGCGGTGCCAGTGGCGGAGGCCACCATGCCGACCGCGAGGAGGGCGGCGCCAGCCGCGCGTGCAATTCGCCTGAGTTCCATCGAGATTCACCAAACACTCGTCGCGCATCGCCCGGAGACCGAGCGAATTCCTACGCCCTCAGATTACTGATCCGAACTTGCGCAATTCGCTACGAATGGACCGGTTCGAAAGGCGATTCGTCACACCCGCATAGGACCAAAGGCTCAACAAACCCCTTGGAAATCAGGCGTGGTTGGCGCTTTCGGGACTTTCGGCCGTATGTCGCGCCCTCGAGGGGAAAACCTCGGAAGCGCGAGGTATCAACTGCGGAGCTGATCCGGCAGGTGGCTGTTGTCGTTGAAGGCGTCGAGCACCCACGTGCCGCGTTCGTGCCGGACCTGCGAGATGCTGCAGTTCCACAGGCTCTGCACATCGCGTGGGCCGATGCCCTGCACCGATGCCACGAACGCGCGGATGGCGCTGCCATGCGTGACCACGAGCACGCGTCCGCCCTCGTACGCGTCGGCAAGGGCCAGCAGCCCCTCGAGCATGCGTGCGGTCACCGCGCTCCATGGCTCGACACCTGCGATGTCGTCGAAGGACGGGAAGGCGGCTTTCACGTCAGCGACCTTCCAGCCTTCGACATGCGCGAAGGACCGCTCCGTGAGGCGTCGGTCGACCACGATCGGCAGCGTGCGATCCCCGGCGATGGTCGTGGCGGTCACGGATGCGCGCTGCAGGTGGCTGGAGGCGACCGCGTCGAAGTGTGCGTTCGCGAGGGCGTCGCGCGTATGCGTGGCCTGGGCGAGCCCCGTCTCGTTGAGCGGGATGTCGGTCGACCCCTGGATGCGATGCTCGAGGTTCCAGTCGGTCTGCCCGTGGCGCACGATGACGAGGTCCGTTGGCACGCGGGCACGCTAGCAGGCAGCGCCGTCGCCTCGGGACCTTCGCCCTGACTTGGTCCGATTCGTCCGGGTGCACTGCTGGCGCATGCGTACCCTTGGAGCGTCACGGGATGCCGTGGATCGGACTCAGGAGGTCGGCATGCGTCGCACCATCACGTTGCTGGCAGGCGTGGCGGCGGCCGCGCTGCTCACCGTCGGCATGGGGACGGCGGCTTCGGCTGCCACGCTGCGCCCATGTCTCCCGAACCATCACGTGAAGGTGGTGAAGGGGCACGCCACGATGGTGGTGAACGGCCACACCGTGCAGTGCAAGGTGGTGAAGAAGACGACGAAGCGCAAGCCGGTCGTGAAGCCCGCCAAGCCCACGCCATCGCCGACCGCCACCGCGGACAACCCGCCGATGGGGGTCATCATCCGCTTCGCTGGTGACGCCATGAACAGCCTCACCGTGCACGCCGGCCTCACGGTGACGTTGCGCAACGCGGACGCCGTGCCGCACACACTCGTCATCTCGTCCGCCGGCATCTCCGTGACCGTGCCGGCCAACGACATCTCGGCCTTCCTCGCGCCGACCACGCCCGGCACCTACGCCATGACGACGAGCGAGAACCCGAGCATCACCGGAGTGCTCGTCGTCGTGCCCTGAGTCACCCCGACACGACGCGTCCCCGATGCCCTGCATGGGCGTCGGGGACGCGTGTCTTCGGCGGCGTTCGTCGTTGCCGTCAGTCGGCCCAGGCGCGGGCACGGGTGACGGCCTTCGTCCAACGGGCATGGTCCGGCCGGTCACCGCTCGGGGCGAACTGACGGTCGGGCCGCAGGGTCGCGCGCACCTCGGCGGCATCCGCCCACACGCCGGTGGCGATGCCGGCGAGGAATGCCGCGCCGAGGCCGGTGGTCTCCAGCGCGCGGCCACGCAGCACCGGGGCCTGCAGTGCGTCGGACTGCAGCTGCAGCAGCAGGTTGTTGGCCGCTGCGCCGCCATCCACGCGCAGCGCGTCAATGCGGCTGCCGGCGTCGGCCTCCATGGCGGTGACGACGTCCTGCACCTGCCAGGCGATGGCCTCGAGTGTGGCCCGGGCGATGTGTGCCGTGGTGGTGCCCCGCGTGATGCCGAGGATGGTGCCGCGCGCGCTCGGATCCCACTCGGGCGCCCCGAGCCCGGTGAGCGCCGGTACGAACACCACGCCCTCACTGGATTCGACGGACGCGGCGAGGGCCTCCACCTCGGATGCGCTCGCGATGATGCCGAGCCCGTCGCGCAGCCACTGCACGGCCGCGCCCGCCACGAACACCGAGCCCTCGAGGGCGTACGCCAGACGCCCATCGGGCTCCTGCAGTGCGATCGTGGTGAGCAGGCCATGCGTCGACGCGACCGCCCGGGTGCCGGTGTGCATGAGGATGAAGGCGCCCGTGCCGTAGGTGCACTTCACGTCACCCGCCGTGACGCCGCCCTGCCCGAAGAGCGCGGCCTGCTGGTCTCCGGCGATACCGGCGATCGGCAGCGACAGGCCGAGGAAGGACGCGGGATCGGTGTGCCCGACGGCGCCCGTCGACGGCACCACGGTCGGCAGGGCGTGCGCCGGCACCTCGAACAGGTCGAGCAGGTCGGGGTCCCACTGCGCGGTGCGCAGGTCCAGCAACTGGGTGCGCGACGCGTTCGTCGCATCCGTCACGTGCAGACGACCGCCGGTGAGGCGTGCGATGAGGTAGGCGTCGATGGTGCCGACGCGCAGCGAGCCGTCACGCACCCCCTCCCAGAGCCGGGGTTCGTTGCGTGCAAGCCACAGCAGCTTGGTGGAGGAGAAGTAGGGGTCGAGGCCCAGGCCGGTCGTGGCCCGCACCCAGGGCTCGACGGCCCGCGCCCGCAGTTCGTCGACGATGGCCGCGGTGCGACGGTCCTGCCAGACGATGGCGCGACGCGGTGCGCGGAGCGTGTCAGCGTCCCAGACGACGATGGTCTCGCGCTGGTTCGTGATGCCGATGCCGGCGAGGGGCCCCGGTGACTGCGCGATGGCGTCGGTGGCAGCGGCCAGGGTGGCGTCCCAGATCTCGTCGGGCGAATGCTCCACCCAGCCCGGTTGGGGGAAGTGCTGGGGGAACTCCCGATAGCCGCGTGCGCGGATGCTGCCCTGCTCGTCGACGACGAGCACCGTCACGCCGGTGGTACCGGCGTCGATCGCGAGGATTGCCATGGGCGCACGATACGACGGAGGCCCCGGTGAACCGGGGCCTCCGCACGTGCGTCGATCAGATGTCGTAGTAGAGCTCGAACTCCGCGGGGTGCGGACGCAGCTGCACGTAGTCCGCCTCCTTGCGCTTCATCGCGATCCACGTGTCGATGAGGTCCGGCGTGAACACGCCGCCCTCGAGCAGGTAGGCGTGGTCAGCCTCGAGTGCGTCGAGCACTGCGCCGAGCGAGCCGGGCACCTGCGGGATGGCCTTGGCCTCCTCGGCCGGGAGCTCGTAGAGGTCCTTGTCGACCGGTGCCGGCGGCTCGATCTTGTGCTTGATGCCGTCGAGGCCGGCCATGAGCATCGCGGCGAAGGCGAGGTACGGGTTCGCCGCCGGGTCGGGGACGCGGAACTCGAGGCGCTTGGCCTTGGGGTTCGTGCCGGTGATCGGGATGCGGATGCAGGCCGAGCGGTTGCGTGCCGAGTAGACGAGGTTCACGGGTGCCTCGTAGCCGGGCACCAGGCGGTGGAAGGAGTTCACCGACGGGTTCGTGAAGGCCAGCAGCGACGGGGCGTGGTGCAGCAGGCCACCGATGTACCAGCGGGCGAGGTCCGAGAGCCCGCCGTAGCCGTTCTCGTCGTAGAACAGCGGCTTGCCGTCCTTCCACAGCGACTGGTGGCAGTGCATGCCCGAGCCGTTGTCCTGGAACAGCGGCTTCGGCATGAAGGTCGCCGTCCTGCCGGCCTCCCAGGCCACGTTCTTGATGACGTACTTGAACAAGAGCACCTCGTCAGCAGCGTGCTGCAGGGTGTTGAACTTGTAGTTGATCTCCATCTGGCCGGCGGTGCCCACCTCGTGGTGCGCGCGCTCGACCTGGAGGCCCACCTGCTGCAGGACCGTCGACATCTTGTCGCGCAGGTCGGCGAACATGTCGGTGGGCGAGACGGGGAAGTAGCCACCCTTGAAGCGGGTCTTGTAGCCGCGGTTCGGCGTGCCATCGGCGTTCACGTCGGCGCCGGAGTTCCACGCGCCCTCAACGGAGTCGATGTAGTGGTGCGAGGCGTTGGGGCCGGTGGCGAAGTTCACCTCGTCGAAGACGTAGAACTCGGCCTCGGGGCCGAAGAACACCGTGTCGGCGATGCCCGTCGCCTTGAGGTAGGCCTCAGCCTTGGCGGCGACACCGCGCGGGTCGCGGCTGTAGGGCGCGTGCGTGTAGGGGTCGACGACGGAGAAGTTGATGACGAGCGTCTTCTCGGCGCGGAAGGGGTCAACGAACGCCGACGCGATGTCCGGGAGCAGCTTCATGTCGGACTCGTTGATGGCCTGGAAGCCGCGGATCGACGAGCCGTCGAACATGAGGCCGTCGTTGAAGACGCTCTCGTCGAAGGTGCTCGCCGGCACGTTGAAGTGCTGCTGGATGCCGGGCAGGTCGCAGAAGCGGACATCGACGTAGGCGATGTGCTCTTGCTTGATGAATTCCACGACCTCGTGGGCGCTTGTGAACATATCTGCTCCTCGGATCAGGGGCCGGCGCCGTCCGGCGCACGCCCGAAGCCTTCCAACCCCTCGTTTCGTCCGTGTTACGGGGGTGGACGGGTCGGACGTCGGGCGCCCGGCGCGGCACTGCCGCCGCGCAGCGCACCATGTTGCGTGCCTGCGCCGGGCTGTGACCGCGGCCGCGGTCGAGTTGCCATGCTCCATCCGACGACAGGAGGGCAGATGGCGGAGCACGGACGGCCGGGAGGCCGTGCGCTGGCGCTCGTCGCCCTCGCCCTCGCCGCATTCAACCTGCGGACTGCCCTCACGAGTGTGCCCACGGTGCTCGCCGACATCCGCACCGCGACCGGCCTTGGCGACGTGGCGCTCGGTGCGCTCACCACGGTGCCGATCCTGTGCATGGGCCTGCTGGCATTCCTCGTACCGGGGCTCGCCGCGCGGCTCGGATCGACGCGCGCCGTCTGGCTCGGCCTTGCTGTGCTCACCGCCGCGCCGGGCCTGCGTCTCCTTGGCGATCGCCTCGTCGTGCTCGTGCTGTCCGTCATCCTCGCCGGGGTCGGCATCGCGATCGTCGGTGGTCTCGTGCCCGGCATCGTGAAGGCGCAGTTGCCCGAGCGCATGGGCATCGTCACCGGACTGTGGACGTCGGTGATGTCGGGTGGTGCGGCCCTCGGCGCCGCCGCCACCGTGCCGCTTGGGCAGTGGCTCGGATCCTGGCGCGCGGGCCTCGCCGTGTGGGCGCTGCCGGCCCTGCTTGCCTTCATCGTGTGGGGCGTGGTGGAGCGGCCCCATCGCACGCCCGAGCGGGTCCTCGTGCGGCCATCGCTCGGTGACCTGCCGTGGCGTGACAGCACCGCCTGGTGGCTCACGTTGTTCATCGCCGCAAACTCGTTCGGCTTCTACAGTGGCGTGGCCTGGCTGGCGGACTCCTTCGCCGCCCACGGCATGTCACAGGCCGGTAGTGGCCTGCTTCTCGGGTTGTTCACGGCTGCTGGCATCGTCGCGGCCTTCATCGGGCCGCCGCTGCTGCAACGCACCCGACGGCCGGTGCTGCTCATCGAGGGCGTCATCGCGGTCACGGCGCTCGGCCTCGTGGGCCTCGCCGTCATGCCGATGACGTGGAGTGCTGTGTGGGTGGTGGCCTTCGGCGGCTTCAACACCGGATGGTTCGCGATGGGGCTTGCGATGATCGGCTGGCTCACCGATGACGGCGACGCGTCGGCGCGGCTCACCGCGATGGTGTTCACCGTCGTGTACTCGGTTGCCGCGCTCGGGCCGCTGCTCTGCGGTTGGCTGCTGCACACCACCGGATCATGGACCCTGCTCTACGCCGTCCTCGCGACCGTGTGCGTGGGCCCGGCGGTGGCCACGCCAACGCTCGTGCGGCGCATGCACGTCGATCGCTGAGGGTGCAGTGCCGGTGCCGCAGCGGTGACGGCACAATGGCGCCATGCCGGAACTGCCGGAGGTCGAGACACTGGCGCGGGCCCTGCGTCCACATGCGATCGGTGCCCGCCTGACGTCCGTCATCGTCGATGGGCATGCGCATTGGACGCAGGCAACCGACCTTGCGGGTGGCCGTGTGCTCGGGGTGCGTCGCATCGGCAAGCACCTGCTCATCGACTGCGACGGTGATGCCACGCTGGACCTGCACCTGGGCATGAGTGGTGCCGTACGGGTTGGTGCGGCCGCGCCACAGGCACGCGAGCCACTGCGCACGCACGAGCGATTGCGACTGCTGCTGCGCCGCGGGCAGGAGCGCGCGGTGGTGAGCCTCGTCGACCCGCGCGGATTCGGCCATGCGCACGTCGGGGCACGCGATGCCGAGGGTGCGGTGGCGCTGCCGGCGTTGCAGGCGATGGGCCCTGATGCGCTGGAGGCATGGACGGCCGCCCAATTGGTGGCGGACGCCGATGGACGACGTGCCCCGATCAAGGCGCTGCTGCTCGACCAGCACCGTGTCGCCGGCATCGGCAACTACGTGGCAGACGAGGCGCTGTTCGCTGCGGGAGTGCGCCCAGGCCGGGCTGCCGGCAGCCTGCGACGTCCTGCGCTGCAGCGGTTGCATGCGGCCGTCCTCGACGTGCTGCACCAGTCGATCGCGGCAGGTGGCGCCTCGCTGCGGGACTACGGGCACGTCGATGGTGGGCCCGGGGCGATGCAGTGGCAGTTGCGCGCCTACGGGCGTGCGGGGCTGCCGTGCATGGTGTGTGGGCACACCCTGCAGCGCAGTGTCGTGGCGGGACGCGGCACGACGTCCTGCCCGCACTGCCAGCGCTGACGCGAAGCGTCGGCGGCGCGCGTCGGTGCCTGCCTGCGAAGCCGACGTTGGCCAGACGCGGTTGGCGTTGCGCCGGCGCGGCTGGTGCGGTGCGATCGCGCCTCCCTGCGGGGACGGGGTGGGGAGCCGCGCTAGCGTGCCGTCACTCGATTCCCGTTGGAGGCAGCATCGTGTCCGATCCGTCGATCCTCGACCCCGCGGTGCGCGCGGCGATCACGCGCCATGGGCTTGCCTGCGAGGTGCTCGCCTGCGATCCCGGTCTGGCGGACACGGCGGCCTTCTGCGCGCACTACGGCGTGGCGATCGAGGATGCTGCGAACACGATCCTCGTCGCGTCGAAGCGGCTGGAGCCGGTGCGGTACGCCGTGTGCGTGCTCCTCGGCACCACGCGACTCGACGTGAACCATGCCGTGGCGGACCTCATGGGGACGAAGAAGCTGTCCTTCGCCGATGCCGAGGTCACCCAGGCGGTGACGGGCATGATGATCGGCGGCGTGACGGCTGTGGGGGTGGTGGGGCACCCGGTGTACGTCGATGCGGCCGTCATGGAGCGCACGCGCGTGGTGATGGGAGGCGGCAACCGCTCGAGCAAGCTGCTGCTCGACCCCCACGAGCTGCTGAAGCTCCCCGGCGTCACCGTCATCGACGCCCTGGCCCGCCCCGCCGCCTGACCCCATCCGCGCTAGGACTCAGAAAGGGTTGAAATTTGGGTGATTTGTCCGCCCGTTCTGAGTCCTAGCGTGGAGGGGAGTGGGACGATGGGGGACGGGTGTGCGGCGTCGGGCTCAGCCGCCGAGGGCGACGCCGAGCCCCAGACCGAGCAGGACGACCCCGGTCGACACCTCCATGGCGTGCGCGACCCGTGGCCGGCGCATGAACGCGTGTCCTCGGTGCACGGCGATGATGAACACGAGGTACCACAGTCCGGTCGTCGTCGCCCAGATGGCGCCGAGGGCGATCGTGGCGAGCGTCACATGCGGCCCGGGGTGGACGAACTGCGGCAGGAGTGAGACGGCGAAGACGCCGGCCTTCGGGTTGCCGAGGTTCGTCGCCAGCCCCGCAAGGTAGGCCCGTCCGTGGGCCGGTGCGTTCGCGGCTAGCGCAACGGTCTCGCCGAGGCGACGGCTGCGACGGAGCGTGCCGATGCCGAGCACGACGAGTGCGATGGCACCGATGCCGCGCACCACGGTGAGAGCCCCCGGGTTCGCGAGGAGGACGGCCGACAGCCCGATGGCGGCGCCGGTGCTCCAGAGCATGAGCCCGGTGCAGGTGCCGAGCACCGTGCGCAGTGCCACCGACACGCCGCGCGTGAGCGTCTGTCGCAGCATCAGCGCCTGCCCCACGCCAGGCAGCATGGCCAGCAGCCAGGTCGTCGTGATGAACGCAGGCAATCGCACGATCATGGCCACCTCCGGACGGAGCATGCCCGAGTGGCGACCGTCGTGCCACGACGGGGTGCTCTACCCGGCACACCCGGCGCTGGCGCTACAGGCCGGGGTCGTCGACGATGCGGTCGAAGCGTGTGGGCAGCTGGCTGCGGTAGATCGAACGGGGTCCTACAACGAGCGCCGAGATGGCAAGGGCCAGCATGGCGGGCGCGACGACGCCGAGGTCGCCCGTCATCTCCGCCACCATGAGCATCATCGCCAAGGGGGCGTGGCTGATGGCACCGAAGACAGCGACCATGCCGACGAACACGAAGATGTCGGGGGACGAACTGAGCGTGCCCTCGAGATGCATCGGCGTCTCGATCATCTCGGCGATCCGCCAGGCGGCCGCACCCAGGGTCGCGCCGATCACCATGCCCGGGCCGAACACGCCGCCCGAGCCGCCGGAGCCGATGGAGAGTGACGTGGCGACGATCTTCGCGATCGGCACGAGCAGCAGCACGAGGATCGGCAGCGACATCACGTACTGCGCGGAGAACATCTGCGACACCGTGCCGTAGCCCGTGCCGAGCACCCCGGGGATGGCGAGGCCGATGGCGCCCACGAGGAGCCCGGCGAGGCCGGGGCGCACCCAGTCGGGGATGCGGTGCATCGACGCGAAGCGCCGCGCGGTGGCGTAGAACATCCATGCATACATGCGCGCGACATAGCCCGCGGCCAGTCCGAGGATGGCGAACAGTGGGAACTGCGCCGCGCTGCCGAAGCCCACCGTCGTGTGGGCGCCGAAGATGGGCTGGAAGCCCGTGGCTGTGCCGTAGACGAGGTAGCCGACGACGGAGGCGACGAGGCTCGGCATGAGGGCGTCGGCCTCGAGATCGTCGCTGTAGAGCAGCTCGACGCCGAGCAGGGCACCACCGAGCGGTGCGCGGAAGATGGAGGCGATGCCCGAGGCCATGCCGGCGGTGACGAGCAGGCGCGCGTCGGCGAGGCTCAGGTGCAGTCGTCGCGCGAGCATGGAGGCCGCGCCGGAGCTGATCTGCGCGGTCGGCCCTTCACGGCCGCCAGAGCCGCCGGAGCCGATGGTGACGGCAGACGCGATGAGCTTGATGAAGACGACGCGGGCACGGATGCGGGTGGGATCCTCATGGATGGCCTTGATCGCGGCGTCCGTGCCGTGGCCCTCGGCCTCCGGGGCGAAGGTGAAGACGAGGAAGCCTGCGATGAGGCCACCGAGTCCGACCACGAGGGGGATGGCCCACGGGCGGAGGAAGGCGGATGCCGGGCTGCCGCCGCCCTCGCCGATCGTCGTCGCTGGGGTGTATCCGCCAAGGCCAGTGAGGAAGAAGTGCGTCCCCCACTCGATGCCCGCCTTGAACAGCAGTGCCCCGAGGCCGGCAACGATGCCGATGGGGATGGCGAGCAGCAGGATGCGGGTGTCACCGCCATAGCGGTGCAACCGTGGCAGGTGGCGGAGGCGGGCGGGCACGACCATGCGGCCTGCGAGCGAGAGCCGACGAATGCGGTCAGCGCGGAGCGGGTTGGACATCATTCACCTGTGCTAGGAGTCAACTGTTGTAGTGTGACACATGTTTGAGGAGGTGTGGTGTGACGACGCACCGGGTCGAGGAAGCGGCTGAGGCTGCAGCGGCGGTCATCCCTGGGTCGCGGGCGATGCTCGGTGTCATCGCGCGGTCGCTTGCTCCCTTGCACGAGCACGTCACGGTGCCGCAGTTCAGAATCCTTGTGCTGCTTGCGGAATCCGGCAGCCCCATGCGCAGCGGCGACCTCGCGCTCGCGGTATCGGTGCACCCGTCGACGTTCGTCCGCATGGCCGACCGCATGGTGGCGCGAGGCCTGGTGCGCAGGGCGCAGAATCCCTCGAACCGCAGAGAAACCCTGATCGAGCTCGAACCTGCGGGACGCGAGTTGGTGCGTGCCGTCACGCGCAAGCGGCAGCGCGACCTCCGCGTCATCCTCACGCGCATGACGCCGATGGAGCGTGCGCAGCTGGTGGACGGCATGGAGGCCTTCTCCCGCGCCGCCGGATCCCTCGAGGACGAGGACCTCTCCGCCTTCGGTCTCTGACCCCACCCGCGCCCGTCTCTCCTCCAGGCTAGGACTCAGAATGGGTTGAATTTCGTGGTGGTTTGTCCACCCGTTTTGCGTCCTAGCGTCGCCTTGCGCGACGCGCCAGAAGCTGTCGGAGGCGGTCGCTAGCGTGAGGGCATGGAGCCCGTTCGATTGATCGCCATCGACGACAGTGTCCCGCGCCCACGGCCTGCTTCCCGCAGCCCCTACGAGGATTGGGGCGACTTCGACCCGCGAGCACAGGATCTGGAGTTGATGCGCTGGCTTATCGTGGTGCGCGACGGCGACGAGGACGTGCCGGTCGGCGACATGTCGGCGCATCCGGTGTACTACGGGCCCACGGCAGGCTCGCGGGCGATGAACATCGGCATCAGCCTGCTCGAGACGCACCGCGGACGCGGTATCGGCGCAGTGGCGCAACGACTGCTTGCAGACGTCCTGCACGCGCAGGGTGTGGTGCGGGTGGAGGCGCAGACGGACGTCACCAACGTGCCCGAGCAGCGTGCGCTCGCGCGGGCGGGGTTCGTCTTCGAGGGCGTGCTGCGCGCAGCCCAAGGACGAGCCGACGGCATCCATGACCTGCAGGTATGGAGCCGTCTCCCCTCCGACGCCCACCCGGTGTTGCCTTCGTAGCCCTCACGCTTCCTCAGTCTGGCCGCCCTGGGCCAGGCGGCGCGGGGCCGGGTGGCGCGGGGCCAGTAGGGTGCCGCGCATGCAGGGCGTGGTCGCGCGTCCAGCGGCAGTGCGGGAGGTGCGGCATCGCGTCTGACGTCACCCGAGTGCCGCTCGCGGTCGTCGCGCGTGAGTGGACGCGCATCGGGGTCCTCGGTCTCGGCGGCCCGCCCGCGCACATCCGCCTCCTCCGTAACCGCTGTGTGCGCGAACGTCGGTGGATTGACGATGCGGAGTTCGAGCACGCCATTGCCACCTGCAACATGCTGCCGGGGCCGGCGTCCACCCAGCTGGCCATCTTCTGTGCCTGGCGGGTCGCTGGACCAGTGGGGGCGCTCGTGGGTGGTGTGGGCTTCATCCTGCCTGGCTTCGTGCTCATCCTCCTGCTTGCGTCGCTCTTCCTTGCTGCGCACGTGCCTGTGCTGCTCGCCGGCGCTGCCGCCGGCGCTGGCGCGGGCGTTGCGGCACTCGCCGCACATGCAGGGTGGACGCTCGCCGTGCCCAGCTGGCACCGGCGCCGTCACGCCATGCGCTGGTCTGGCTACCTGGTGCTCGGTGCGCTCGCGTCTGCAGCCGCCGGATCGTGGGTGGTGCTCGTGCTGCTCGGCGCGGGCCTGCTGGAACTGCTCGCACAGGGTGCCTGGCGCCCCCGCGGCCGTGGCGCGCTGGTATTCGTGCCGCCGATGGTGGGCAGCGTCGGGCCCCTCGGCGCGATTGCCTGGGTGGCGCTCAAGGTGGGCGCGCTGTCGTATGGCGGCGGCTTCGTCATCATCCCGCTCATGCGCGCGGACGCGGTCGATCGCTACCACTGGCTCACCCCTGCACGCTTCCTCAGCGTGGTCGCCCTGGGCCAGGTGACGCCGGGCCCAGTGGTGCTCACCGTGGCAGCCGTCGGATTCGCTGCGGCCGGGATCGTTGGTGCGATCCTCGCCACCGTCGTCGCGTTCGGCCCGTCGTTCTGCTTCATCCTCCTCGGTGCACCGCAATTCGACCGACTCCGTGACGATCCGCGGGCACGGGCATTCCTCGACGGGTCGGGCCCGGCAGCGATTGGCGCGATCCTGGGATCGGCCTTGCCGCTGGCCCGCGCCCTGGAGCATGGCTGGCAGTTCGGCGTCCTGGGTGTGGCCGCCGTCGCCATGTTCGTGTTGCGGCGCGGCGTGGTCGTGACGCTTGCTGGCGCCGCGGGCCTCGGGATCGTCGTGGCGCTGCTGGGGCTGCCCGTCGCGTGATCGGCGGACGTCGAATCGACCGACATGCGGTGCCAGGGGTTGGGGCACACTGGTGTGGTGGACGCGGCTGCATACGACGCCTGGTACGACACCGCGCGCGGGCGCTGGATCGGCAATCGGGAATTGAAGGTCGTGCAGGGGCTGCTCGGGGCGCGTGCTGGCGATCGCATCCTCGACGTCGGATGTGGCACCGGGTGGTTCACGCGGCGACTGGCGTCCGATCAGACCCTGCGGGTCACCGGGCTGGACTCCGACGCGGCCGCGCTTGCCTTCGCTCGCAGTGTCGATGGCTGGGCCACGTACCGCGAGGGTGATGCTCGTGCGCTGCCCTTCGCCGATGCATCGTTCGATCGCGCGCTTTCGATCACGGCGCTGTGCTTCGTACGCGAATGGCCGTCCACGATCGCGGAGATGGTGCGGGTGACCCGATCGACGATCGTCCTCGGGCTCCTCCATCGCCGGGGCCTGCTCTGGCGTGCGAAGGGCCGTGCAGGGGGCAGCGGTGCCTATCGAGGCGCGCACTGGCATTCGGCGACGGAGGTCACGGCGGTCCTGCGCGATCTGGGGGTGCGCAATGTCCGCGTGCGCACGGCCATCGTGCTGCCGTCCGGGTCGCGCCTGGCCCGTGGCGTCGAGGTGATCGTCGGTGATCGCACGCCCGTGGGCAGCGTCCTTGTGATCGCGGGGGACATTCCGCGCTAGGACTCAGAACGGGCGGACAAATCCCCACAAAATTCAGCCAGCTTTGAGTCCTAGCGTGCAAGGGCAGGTGAATGTCAGGGCTTGACGCCGACGTCGAAGGGCTCGCCGTTCGTGATGCGGAGGAGCTCGTCGAACGAGGTCGGGAAGACGTAGTGGGGGTGCCCGCCCGCTGCCCACACGACCGGCCATGCCGCCAGCTGCGTGTCGACGATCGTGCGCAGCGGCCGTGGGTGCCCGACGGGCGCCACACCGCCGATGGGCTGCGACGTGTGCTCGCGGACGAAGTCGGCGTTGGGCCGGTGCACCCGCTCGGCCCCGATGAAGTCGGCAAGCCGATGCGTGTCCGCCTTGTGCTGCCCCGACGTGAGCACGAGCAGCGGCTCGCCATCCGCCTCGAACACGAGCGAGTTCGCCACCTGCCCCACCTCGATGTCGAGCTGCGCGGCCGCCGTGGCCGCCGTGGGGGAGGGCTCCAGGGTCTCGACGATGCGGCCCGGCACGCCCGCCGCATCGAGCGCCGCCCGCACGCGCTGGCCGTTCGGGTGCATCTGCTCGATCTCACGGATGTTCATGGGGCGGAAGCCTAGGAGACCCGCCGACTCAGCCGCGCACGAGCCAGTGCCCGCGCAACCCGAGGAGCACAGCGAGCGACACCGTGACCATGACGAGACTCAACGCGATCGCGGCATCCGGATTGCTCTGCAGTGCGAGGTACACGGCGATCGGCAGCGTCTCCGTGCGCCCCGGGAAGCTGCCGGCGAACGTGATGGTGGCACCGAACTCACCGAAGGCCCGCGCCCAGGCGAGCACGATGGCCGCTGCCACCGATGGCCCGATCGACGGCAGCGTGACGTGCCACAGGGTCTGCGTGCGCGTGGCCCCGGCAGTGGCGGCCGCATCGGCAAGGTCGACGTCGGCGAGGCGCAGCGCCCCCTCGAGCGTGAGGATGAGGAAGGGCATGGCGACGAAGGTCTGGGCCATGACGACCGCAGCCGGCGAGAACGGCAACTGCACGCCGAATCCGCGCCACAGCCACTGCCCGACGATCCCCGTGCGCCCGAAGGCAAGCAGCATTGCGACTCCAGCGACGACCGGGGGCAGGACGATCGGCATCGTCGCGAGCATCCGCACCCACCGCACCCAGCCGCCGCGGGCATGCGCGAGCAGCACCGCCAACGGCATGCCGAGGGCCAGGCTGAGGATCGCCGCGCCCACCGACGTTGCGAGCGACAACACGAGCGTGGTGCGCAGGTCGGCATCGGCGAGCAAGGTGCCGAGCTGCGGCCATGGCGCCCGCAACAGCACGGCCACGAGGGGCAGCGCGAGGAAGGCGGCCCCCACCATGGCCGGAGCCACGATCGCCGCACCGGCGCCGTCACGTCGGGCCATGGGTCACAGCACCGTGAAGCCCACGGACGCCAGGGCCGCCTTCCCCTTGGCCGAGCGGACGAAGGCCACAAACGCCTGTGCTGCCAATGGGTTCTGGCTCGCGCGCAGGGCCACGATGGGGTAGGTGGTGTCGGCGTTGTCGCGTGCGGGGATGGTGATGGCGGCAACCGACGCACCCGCCGCGTGGGCATCGGTGACGTACACGAGACCGGCGTCCACCTCACCCAGCATCACCTTCGAGAGCACCGACTTCACGTCCACCTCCTCGGTGGCAGGGGTGACGGTGAGGTGCGCCTTGCGCAGCACCTGGGTGGCGACGACACCGCATGGCACCTGGGCCTGGCAGACCGCGACGCTCACCCCTGTGCGGGCCAGATCGGCAAGGCGCGTGATGTGCCCGGGATTGTCCGGCGGTGTGACGATGATGAGGCGGTTGCGCGCGAAGGTGACGGGCCGGGTGGCCTGCCCCGCGGCCACCACCTGCTGCATGTTCGTGGTGCTCGCCGACGCGAACACGTCGGCCGGCGCGCCGTTGTCGATCTGCAGGGCGAGCGCGGAACTGGCGCCGAAACTGAAGTGCACCCGCACGGCTGGGTGCAGGCGCTCGAAGGCCGCGGCGATCGCCTGGAACGACTCCGTGAGCGAGGCCGCGGCGAGCACCGTGAGGTCGCCACGCAGCGTCTGGGTGCGCGCTGCCGTCGCCACCCAGACGCGTCGCCCGTCGCGCAGCAGGCAGGTGAGGTGCCGTCCGGCAACCGTGGCCTGCGCGCCGCGGGTCGAGCAGGCGGTCCCGGGACGCGCGCCCTCGCGCCCAGGGGACGCCGACGCGACCGCGCTCGGCGCATCCGCGAGCGTCACGCACACGAGCGCAGTGAGCGCTCCCGCGATGACCCGTCGCATCCCGGCGCGCATCAGCCGATCCTCCCCGGGGCGGGCAGTTCGACGGACACGTTCGTCGCCTTCACCGCCGCGATCGCGAGCACCCCCGGCACCAGGCCGAGCTCGTCGACGGCCTCGCGGCTCAGCAGCGACACGAATCGATGCGGGCCGGCCTGGATCTCCACCTGGGCCATGACGGTGTCGGCGACCACCCGGGTGACGAGCCCCTGGAAGCGGTTGCGCACCGAGTGGGCCACGACGGCGCCGGCCGTCTCGTGCGCCTCGCGCTCGGCGAGCGACTGCGCCACCTGCGCCAGATGTGCGCCCTCGATGACGAGTCGTCCCGCGGCGTCATGCATGGCCTCGACGCGTCCGGCATCGATCCAGCGACGCAGGGTGTCGTCGCTCACGCCGAGGAGTTCGGCGGCGTGGCCGAGTCGGTAGTGCGGCATGGCATTGAGCATACGCCGCACCTGCGGCGGTACACCCACCGAATTGCTCGCAATGCGGGTTGATGACGGAGGGCAGGTCCGCACCTGCGGCGTCTCAACGGTGCCGGGCTGCCTGCTAGCGTGTTGGCCATGATGCAGGTGCTCGCGATCGCCGTGGCCCTCGTGCCGGTGGCGCTCGCCATCGGTGCCGTGCGCGAGCGCCGCAACATCCGCAGTTGCTGTGGCCGGGATGCCGCCTGCGACCTGCGCATGCGCGATGCCTGAGCCCGCCCCCGCCGGCCAGGCCCCGTTCGTCGGCCACGCCATCCCACGCCATCCCACACGATCCCTGACGCCCGCCTGACGCCAACCGGGCCATCCGCTGCCGTGCCGCCAAGTAGCCTCCGCGCCATGGGTGCCCGGACGTCACGCGGTCGCTCCACCGCGCGCCGGGGGAGCGCGCCGAGCAGGCGCTGGTGGATGGGGCTCGCGCTCGTCGCGCTCGGCTCCGCGTGGCTGTCGCTCTGGGGCATCGCCGACGGCGTGCGCTCCGAGTACTACGCGGCGGTGGCCCGCAGCATGTCGATGTCGTGGCACAACCTCCTCTACGGCGCCATGGACCCGACGGGCGTCGTGAGCATCGACAAGGTGCCCGGCTCCTTCTGGTGGATGGCCCTGTCGGTGCGACTGTTCGGCATGCACACCTGGGCGGTGCTGCTCCCGAGTGGCATCGCCACCGTGATCACCACGGCCACGGTGGCCATCACGACCCGCCGTTGGCTCGGGGATGCCGCGGGCCTCACCGCAGGTGCCGTCTTCGCCCTCACCCCCATCGTCGCCGCCGTGGCGCGGTCCAACCAGCCACACGTCGTCTTCGTCTGCCTGCTCGCGATCGCCGTCGACCGGGCCGTCGTGGCCGTCCAGCAGGGGTCGCGACGCACGCTCATCATCGCCGGGCTCTGGATCGCCGCGGCCTTCCAGTCCTACATGCTCGCGGCCTGGGCCATCTGGCCAGCCGTCATCGTCGCGTGGCTGGTGGCGGCGCCGCTGCCACGGCGTCGACGCGTGCTCGACCTGCTCGCGGCGGGTGTCCTGAGCGGGCTTGCCTCCCTCTGGTGGATCGCCCTCGTCACCCTCACCCCCGCGGGTGCGCGTCCCTGGGTCGGCGGCACCGACCACAACAGCGCCATCGAGATGGTGTTCGGCTACAACGGCTTCGGGCGCTTCGGGCATGGCGCCACCACCGTGCCCGGGGCGGCCTTCCGTGGCTTCGTGCCGCCCTTCGGCGGTCCCGTGGGATGGGGTCGGCTGTTCAACGCCCAGATGGGCGGCCAGGTGGCATGGCTGCTGCCGGCGGCCATGATCGGCGCCGTGCTCGTGCTCCTCGGCCTGCGACGCATGCCCCGTCACGCGCAGGGGCCGGCGATCCTCACGCTCGGCTGGTTCGCCACCTTCGTCGCCATCGACTCGCTGTCCGCCGGGGTGCACCAGTTCTACGCGGCCGCCCTCGCGCCCGCCATGGGGGCGCTCGTCGCTGCCGGCATCGACCTCGCCCGACGTCGGCCCCGCCGGACCGGCACCCCATTGCTCATCGGCCTCCTCGCTGTCACCGCGGCCACGGCGCTGCTGCTCGCGGCCCGCATGCCCGGGTACCTGCCGTGGGTGCCGTGGGTGCAACTGGCACTCGCTGCCCTCGTCGCGGGCCTGCTCCTCGGCCGTGCAGGTCGACGTGCCCTGCCGGCGCTGCTCGTCGTCGCCCTCCTGCTCACGCCGGCCGCGTGGGCCGCGGACGCCATGCACCACCCGAACGCCATGAACCCGGTTGCCGGCCCCAACGACGGTGGCTCGCCAACCCGCAAGCACGGGTCGACCGGTGACGTCATCGTCACCGGTGCCGAGGCCCGCCAGCTCGTGCGCTGGTTGCGCCCGCGGACGGTCGGGGCGCGCTTCCGGCTCGCCACGCTCGACGGCATCACCGCCTCCCCGTTCATCACGACGACGGGGGCGGCGGTGCTGCCGATCGGTGGATTCGACGGCACCGACCCCGTGCCGACGCTCGCTCGCGTCCAGGCCTGGGTGGCGAGCGGTGACCTGCGCTACGTGCTCGCCGGGCCCGGCGCGGTGGGCACGCAGATCGGCCCCCGCGACCGTGTCATCCGCACCTGGTTGCGCACCCACTGTGCGCCCGTGCAGGACGCCCCGGTCGCCGGCCTGCTGCACTGTGGTCGCGGTTGACAGCCGGGGGCGACACCCGATTCACTAGGCGTCATTCGAACAGATGTTCGAATGACGGTGCCACCCCCCGACAGCCCCGGTCCACGGGTGGGGTGTCCCGTCACCCGGTCGACGGCGCGAGGGTGGTGCACGATGACGAAGCGTCCTCCCGGTGCACTCACCGTCGTCGCCGTCGACGGGGTCCCCACCCGCCTCCGCTGGCGTGATCGCTCCTACCTCGTCGAGCGCGTGCTCAGCCACTGGGTCGAGTCCGGCGACTGGTGGCAGGCGGTGGCGCGACGGGTGGGCACCGCTGCGGCGCAGCCGGCGCCGCTGTCGTGCACGGTGTGGCGGGTCGAGGCCCGCGGCAGCCGCGGCGCCATGGTCGTCGACCTCGCCCACGAGGACGGCACCGACACCTGGTCCCTCGTCCGCCTCGCCGACTGAGGGGGCACGTCCCGTGTCCTTCGTGCACCTCCATGTCGCCTCCGGGTTCTCGTTGCGCTACGGCAGCGACACCCCGCAGGCCATCGTCGACGCCGCCGTCGCCCACGGGCAGCCCGCCGTCGCCCTCACCGACCGCGACTCCATGGCCGGTGCGGTGCGCTTCCTCCTCGCCGCCCGCGAGGCCGGTATCGGTGCCATCGTCGGCGTCGACCTGCCCCTTGCCATCGACGGGCCCATGGCAACGCCACCCACGCCCGCCCGCGGCGGCGTGGCACGCGATCCCGGCCTGCCCCGGGTCGTCGCCCTCGCCCGCGGTCGTGGCGGCTGGACGGCCCTGGCTCGCCTCACCACCGCGCTGCACGAGTTCGGCCCCGAGCGGGGGCTGCCGCGCGAGGCCTTCGCCCGCGTGCAGTCGCTCGTACGCGACGGTGGCATCACCCTGCTCCTCGGCCCCCAGTCCGACGTCGGTGCCGCCGTCGCCGCCCGCCGCCCCGCGGTCGCGAGCGCCCTGCTCGCGGCCTGGCGGGCCACCGGCTGCGAGGTCGTCGTCGAGCTCGTGAGCCATCGCAGCCGCGACCCGCGGGCGGCGGCCTCCGACATCGACGGCAGCCCCGTCCGCGGGCGGGCCCATTCCACTGCCCTTGCCGCGCGCATGTGGCGCTTCGCCGTCGACGAGCGCGTGCCCGCCGTCCTCACGAACGCCGTGCGCCACGTGGACCCGGCGGGCGCGCGCGTGGTCGACGTGCTCGACGCGGTGCGACGACTGGTGCCGCTCGACGCCCGCCACCTCGACCGCTCCAACGCGGAGGGCTGGTGCAAGGACGACGCCGCCATGTGGCAGATCGCCACCGAGATCGCCGACGCTGCCGGTGGCGACATGCACGGCTTCGCGAGCGACAGTGCTGCCCGCCACCTCATCGACACCACCAACGCGCTCGCCGCCCGCTGCGTCCTCGACCCGGTCGCGCACGCCGGCATCGGCGAGGTGCACCTGCCGGAGCTCGACGTCGTCATGGGCCGGGTGTCGGCCGCCGACCTCGACACCGCCTGGCATCGCCCCGTCGCCGCCCATCGCACCCCGGCCGAGCTGGCGCGCGAGGCGGCCACGGCCGACACGGTGCTGCGCGGCCGTTGCGAGGAAGCCCTGCTGCGCAAGGGCTTCTCGCCCGCCGACCCCGTGGTGCGCGACCGGCTCGAGGCCGAGCTCGACACCATCGCGCGCCTCGGCTTCGCCACCTACTTCCTCACCGTCGGCACGGTCGTGCGCGACATCCGGGCCGCGGGCATCCGCGTCGCCGCCCGTGGCTCGGGCGCCGGCTCCCTCGTGAACCACCTGCTCGACATCGCGCTCATGAACCCCCTCGAGCACGACCTGCTCATGGAGCGCTTCCTCACCCCGCTGCGCCGCGCGCTGCCCGACATCGACATCGACGTCGAGTCCGCCCGTCGCCTCGAGGCCTACGACCTCGTGTTCGCACGCTTCGGCGCCGCCCGCGTCGCCAGCGTCTCCATGATGGAGACCTACCGGGTGCGCCACGCCATCCGCGATGTCGGCGCGGCCCTCGGCCTGCCGCGCGGCGAGATCGACGTGCTCGCGAAGGCCTTCCCGCACATCCGCGCCAGCAGCGCCCGCGACGCCCTGCGCGAACTGCCCGAGCTGCGTCGCACCGGCATCGGCCGCATGGCCGCCGCCGGCACCCTCGACGAGTTGCTCACCCTCGTCGAGGGCGTCGACCGGCTCCCGCGGCACATCGCGCTGCACCCGTGCGGCGTGCTGCTCTCCGACACCACCCTGCGCGATCGCACCCCCATCCAGATGAGCGCCGGCGCCTTCCCCATGAGCCAGTTCGACAAGGACGACGTCGAGACCATGGGGCTGCTGAAGCTCGACGTGCTCGGCATCCGCATGCAGTCGGCCATGGCGCACGCCATCGACGAGGTCGAGCGCACGACGGGGGAGCGCATCGACCTCGACGCCGTCCCGGTCGACGACCCCGCCACCTTCGCGCTCATCCAGAGCACCCGCACCCTCGGCTGCTTCCAGATCGAGTCACCGGGCCAGCGCGAGCTCGTCGGTCGCTTCGCCCCCGAGACCTTCCACGATCTCATCATCGACATCTCGCTGTTCCGGCCCGGGCCGGTGAAGTCGGACATGATCGTGCCGTTCCTGCGCGCCCGGCAGGGCTGGTCCATGCCCGTCTACCCGCACCCCGACCTGCGGCCGGCGCTGGCCGAGACGTGGGGTGTCGTCGTCTTCCACGAGCAGGTCATCCGCATGATCGCCACGCTCGGCGGCGTCAGCCTCGCCGAGGCCGACGAGCTGCGGCGCGAGCTCGGCTCCGACGACGGTCAGCGGCGCGTGCGCTCGTGGTTCTACCCCGCCGCCCTCGGCCGGGGCTACGAGCTCGAGACGGTCGAACGGGTGTGGGAGGTGCTGCGCTCCTTCGCCTCCTTCGGCTTCTGCAAGGCCCACGCCGCCGCCTTCGCGGTGCCCACCTACCAGTCAGCCTGGCTCAAGGCGCACCACCCGGCGGCCTTCTTCGCCGGCATCCTCACCCACGACCCCGGCATGTACCCCCGGCGCCTCATCCTCGACGACGCCCGCAACTTCGGCGTGCCCATCCTCGGGCTCGACGTGAACCACAGCCGGGCCGCCTACGTCGTCGAACCCGACACCGAGGGCGTGCCCGGCATCCGCATCCCGCTGTCGCAGGTGAAGGGCATCGACGATGCCAGCGTTGAGGAGATCATCGCCGGGCAGCCCTTCACCGGGCTCGGCGACTTCTGGACCCGCACCCGCACCCCGCGCCCCGTCGTCGAGCACCTCGTGCTCGCTGGTGCGTTCGACGCCGTGCATGGCATCCCGCCACGTCCTCGGCGCCGCGGGGTGAACCGCCGCGACCTGCTGCTCCACGTCGCCGACCTCGACCGCTGGGCCGGGCGTCGGCTGCCCGCGGGCCAGCTCGCCCTCGACTGCGGCCCGGCCGACGTGCCGCTGCGCACGGGCCTGCCCGACATGGACGCCGGTGAGCGGGTGCGGGCCGAGCTCGAGGTGCTCGGGCTCGACGTCACCCGGCACGTCGTCGACTTCTACACCCCGCTCCTCGACGCCCTCGGCGTCACCCGTTCCCGCGACCTCCCCGGCACCCGATCACGGCAGGAGGTGCTCATCGCGGGGGTCAAGGTGGCCACGCAGACACCGCCCGTGCGCAGCGGGCGCCGCGTCGTGTTCCTCACCCTCGACGATGCCACCGGCCCGGTCGACGCGGCCTTCTTCGAGGACGCCCAGGGCCCCTATGCCGGCACCCTCTTCCACGCCTGGCTGCTCCTCGTCCGCGGCACCGTGCGGCGGGCCGGGCCACGCGGGGTGTCGATCACGGCGAGCGGCTGCTGGGACCTCGCCGAGGTGCGCCGCCGCTGGCTTGCGGACGGCGTCGAGGGGGTGTGGCAGCTGCTCGACGAGGTGCCCATCGACGAGGACGACGATGCCGCCGTGCAGGGGGCGGCCGCCTCCCGGGCGAGCCGGCCGGTCATGGTGCGCGCCGGCGGCATGGGGCAGCGTGGCACGCAGCGGGTGCTCGTGCACCCGAGCGGCTTCCGGCAGTCGCCGTGGGCCGATCTCAAGCCCGCCGGTGACGACGTGGCGGCCGGCGCCCCGAGCCGGCTGTGGCACGCGAGCCCGGGGTCGAGCGGATGGTGAGCGCACGCCGGGGCGCGTCGAGGTTGCGGGCCGCGCGTCGACACCCGACCCGCGCAAGGATGGGCGCATGAGCAGGGCACCGCGTGGCGCGATGGTGCACCTCGGCGACGATGACACCGGGTGCACGATCCTCCACGTCGACATGGACGCCTTCTACGCGTCGGTCGAGCTCATCGACCGCCCCGAGCTCCGGGGGCGGCCGGTCATCATCGGCGGCACCGAGGGTCGCGGGGTCGTCCTCTCGGCCACCTACGAGGCGCGCGCCTTCGGGGTGCACGCCGCCATGCCGGTGGCGCGGGCCCGGCGCCTGTGCCCGCAGGCGGTGTTCATCCACCCCTCCCACCATCGCTACGCCGAGGTGTCGGAGGGGGTCATGGCCATCTTCCGCGACATCACCCCGGCGGTTGAGCCGCTGAGCCTCGACGAGGCCTTCCTCGACGTCGCTGGCGCCATGCGCCGCCTCGGGCGTCCGCGGGAGATCGCGGCCCTGATCCGGGCCCGTGTCGCGGCCGAGCAGCGCATCACCTGCTCGGTGGGGGTGGCACCGAGCAAGTTCGTGGCCAAGGTGGCCTCCGCCACCTGCAAGCCCGACGGCCTGCTCGTCGTGCCCACCGACCGTGTCGTCGAGTTCCTGCATCCGATGCCGGTGGGCGCACTGTGGGGCGTCGGCCCGCGCACCGAGGAGCAGCTGCAGCGGCTGGGCCTGCGCACCGTCGGCGACCTCGCCCACATCCCGCTTGCCACCCTCGAGCGCGCGCTCGGCCGCGCCACGGGGCGGCACCTGTCCGAACTGGCGTGGGGTCGGGACGAGCGCACGGTCACCGTGGACGGACCCGAGCGCAGCATCGGCAACGAGCAGACCTTCGCGCGCGACATCGACGACCCCGACGAGATCCGGCGTGAGCTGCTGCGGCTGTCCGAGCAGGTGGCACGACGCCTGCGGGCGCACGGTGTTGTGGCCCGCACCATCGTGCTCAAGGTGCGCTTCGCCGACTTCTCGACGATCACCCGCTCACACACCATCACCGATCCCACCGACACCTCCCGCGACGTCTACGCCACCGCGGTGGCGCTGTTCGACGCCCTGCACCTGCAGCGGGCACGGGTGCGCCTGGTCGGGGTGCGTGCCGAGGGCCTGCTCGATGCGGGGGAGCGCAGTGAGCAGCTGGCCTTCGACACCCCCGCCCATGGCTGGCGCGACGCCGACCGGGCTCGGGATCGTGCGGCCGCCCGCTTCGGCTCGGATGCGGTGCGACCGGCTCGGCTCATCGGTCGGGATGATCGGCATTCGTAACGACTCGGTACAGCGGTTTCGGAATGTCACACCGACCGCATATCGTTGTGGTTGTCGGAGGTGCCCCATGCCCCTGTCGGAACACGAACAGCGGATGCTCGAGCAGATGGAGCGCGCCCTCTATGCGGAGGATCCGGGCTTCGCTGCCACCATCCGTGACACCCCTGGTCCATCGAGCCGCGCCCGTCGTGGTGCCGGCCTCGGGGTGCTCATCGCCGCGGTTGGTGTGATCGCCATGATCGGTGGCCTCGTCGCCAACATCCCGCTCGTGAGCGTGCTCGGCTTCGTCGGCCTGCTCACCGGCACCTACACCGCCATCCGCGGGGTGGCGCGTGAGGGGCGCGGGCTGCGTGCCCCGCGCGGTGGTTTCCTCCATGACGCCGAGGAGCGCTTCCGCAACCGGCGCGACGGTGCCGACGGCTGACGCCCTCACGCACGCGACCGTCCACCGCGACCTGCAGACGTCAAATGGGCCGGCCCCCGAGGGGGCCGGCCCATTTGCCTGTCTGGAGTGCCGTCAGAGCGAGGCGGCCTGCTTCGCGATGGCCGACTTGCGGTTGGCGGCCTGGTTGGCGTGGATGACGCCCTTGCTCACGGCCTTGTCGAGCAGGCGCGAGGCCTTGGCGGTCGCAGCCTGTGCCGCCGCCGCATCGCCCGACGCAACGGCCTCACGGGCCTGGCGCACGGCGGTCTTGAGCGCGGACTTCACGGACTTGTTCCGCAGGCGCGCAGCCTCGTTCGTGCGATTGCGCTTGATCTGGGACTTGATGTTCGCCACGTGCTTCTCCTGGTTCGGGGTGCCATGCACCCAACCGGGCGGATGACCGGCAGAGGATACCCCGAACCCGCAGGGGCTGCCTAATCGTGGGGCCTGGTTCGCGTGCCCTCGTGCGGGGCCCTCGGCCTCAGCCGATGCGCGCGGCCCGTCCGAACAGGAAGCCCTGGCCGTAGGCCCAGCCCTGGCCGGCGAGGGTCGCGGCCACCGTCTCGGCGTCGATGCCCTCGGCGATGGTGTCGAGACCAAGTCCGAGGGCGAGGCCAGCCACCCCCTGCGTGAGGCGGATCATGGTGGGATCGCCGTCTCGCACCGCCTGCGTGAAGCTCATGTCGAGCTTCAGGCCGCGCACCGGCAGGTCGCGCAGGTGTGCGAGCGATGAGAAGCCCGTGCCGAAGTCATCGAGGTACCACTGCGCCCCGTAGGCCGCGAGGTGCTCCATGGCCTCCACGGTTGCCGTGGTGTCGGCGACGAGGGCCGTCTCGGTGATCTCGAGGTGCACCCGGGTGGTGTCGATGCCCGACTGGGCGAGCAGGGTCGCCGCGGCGGTGAGGTACTCCTCGGAGTGCAGGGACGGTGCCGAGACGTTCACCGACACGAACTGCTCCTCCGGCACCCGGTCGAGGGTCGCGAGTGCCTGCTCGAGCATGCGCAGGTCGATCTGCGGCGCCAGCCCGGCCATCTCGGCGATCGGGACGAAGCGCCCCGGCCCTGCGGCGGCGTGTTCCATCGACTGCCAGCGGGCGAGCGCCTCGTGCCCCCGGACGAGGCGGCTGCGCAGGTCGACGATGGGTTGGAACCAGGCGCGGAACTCGTCACGCTCGAGGCCGTGGCGCATGGCCTGCTCGAGGCGGTGGCGGTCGAGTGCGTCGATCGCGAGCTGGGGATCGGCGGACTCGATGCGTCCACGTCCGCGCTCCTTGGCCCGTCGTACCGCGAGGCCGGCGTCGTGCAGCAGCATCTCGGGGTCGCCTGGTTGCGCCGTGTAGGAAACACCGATGGACACGCTCGGCACGAGGTCCTGGCCGAGGACGCGCATGGGGGAGGTGACGTGGTCGCGCATGTGCTCGGCGGCGCTGAGGGCGCCCTGGGGTCCGGGCACCTCGCGCAGCACGACGGCGAACTCGTCGCCCGACAGGCGTGCCACCAGGCGGGCATCCTCCACCTCGGCGACGAGGCGCACGCCGAGCATGCGCAGCACCTCGTCACCGGCGGCAAGCGAGAGGGCCTCGTTGATGCGGCTGAGCCCATCGATGCCGACGACGCACACGGCAACACCGGTGCCGCTGTGGCGGGGTGAGGCGATGACGTCCTCGAGCTGCTCGAGGAGCACCGCGCGTGAGCCCAGGTTCGTGAGGTGGTCGCGCCGAGCAGCGTCCTGGGCCCGTCGACTGGCGAGGAAGCGCTCGGTGACGGTGCGGAAGGTGACGACGAGCATGTCGCCGCCCGCGGCCAGTGCCGTGATGTCGAGGCGCTCCTCGCGACCCGTGAGGTGGTCGACGACCGCATGGTCGGTCCACGTCTGCGAGCGGCCCTCGTGGCACAGGGTGATGAGGTCGCGCATCACGTCATCGGCGGCGTAGCGGGTGGGCAGGCAGGTGTTGCGCAGCCCGAGGGCGCCGGCCCGATCGCCGCTCAGGACGGCGGCGGCGATGGCGTTGACGGCGACGATGCGCACAGCCTGTTGCTGCGCAGCGTCCGGGTCCACATCCGCCTGCAGCACCACGATGGGGGCGATCTGGGCGTCGGCGACGGTCGTGAGGAACCCTGCGGGTTGACCACTGGTCGCGGGGGTCACGAGGTCGCGTGCCAACTGCGCGAGCAGGGCGAGCGTGGACGGGCTCTGCTCCAGGTCGCTGCCATAGACGCTCAGCACGCCGGCAACGTCCTCGCCCGTGCGCACCGGCACGGTGACGCGGGAGCGCAGGTCGGGCACCTCCCGTGGCAGCAGCATGTGCTCGAGGAGGGGATCCGTGGGGTCGGGTGCGCCCACCTGCGTGTTGCCGGTCATGGCGGCCGTGCCCTCGGGGGTGCGGGCGAAGGAGGGCACCGTCCAGTGCTGGCCGACGGCTCCCGTGAGCCCGCCGGCTGCGACGACGACGCGGATGGTGCGGGTGCGGAAGTCGGCCGTGCCGTACCAGGCGGCGGGGAACCCGAGCGGGTCGCACAGCAGGCGGGTGATCCAGTCCGCTCGCTCGCCGTCGGCAGCCGTCTCAAGGCCGCGGGCGATGAGCCGGAGCCAGAGCGGTGCCGCCGTGCGGTCGATCGTCGTCGTCGCCATCGCTCCCCAATGCGCAGCACGATGCCACGCAGGTCCCAACCCTTCGCGGAGTGTAGAGCCGTTACCCGTCGAGGCGCGCCCCTCGGCTGTGGGACGATTGCGCCACTGCCCAGCCGGCCCGGAGGGCCGACGACCGACGAGGAACCAGGTGGCAAAGCCGACCCCGGGGAACACTGCCCCCGAGCGCATCCGCAACTTCTGCATCATCGCGCACATCGACCACGGCAAGAGCACGTTGGCCGACCGCATGCTGCAGATCACGGGCGTTGTCGACCCACGCCAGATGCGCGCGCAGTACCTCGACCGCATGGACATCGAGCGGGAGCGCGGCATCACGATCAAGAGCCAGGCGGTGCGCCTGCCCTTCCGCGCGGCCGATGGCGACGACTACGTGCTGAACCTCATCGACACCCCAGGCCACGTCGACTTCACCTACGAGGTGTCGCGTTCCCTCGCCGCCTGCGAGGGCGCTGTCCTGCTTGTCGACGCCGCGCAGGGCATCGAGGCGCAGACGCTCGCGAACCTGTACCTCGCACTCGAGAACGACCTGCACATCATCCCGGTGCTGAACAAGATCGACCTGCCGGCCGCGCAGCCCGAGAAGTACGCGGCCGAACTCGCGAAGATCATCGGTTGCTCGCCGGACGACGTGCTGCGGGTCTCGGCGAAGACGGGCGAGGGTGTCGAGGCGCTGCTGAACGAGGTCGTGCGCCAGGTGCCGCATCCGGTCGGCGATCCCGGTGCGCCGGCACGCGCGCTCATCTTCGACTCGGTCTACGACACCTACCGTGGCGTCGTCACGTACGTGCGCGTCATCGATGGGCAGATCCACACGCGTGAGCGCATTGCCATGATGTCCACGGGGGCGCAACACGACCTGCTCGAGGTGGGGGTCATCTCGCCCGAGCCCATCGTGTCGCCCGACGGCATCGGCGTCGGCGAGGTGGGCTACCTCATCACGGGCGTGAAGGACGTGCGCCAGTCCCGTGTCGGCGACACCGTGACGTCCGCAGCGAAGGGCGCGGCCGTCGCGCTCGGTGGGTACCGGGATCCCAAGCCCATGGTGTTCTCCGGGCTGTACCCGATCGACGGCTCCGACTACCCCGAGCTGCGTGACGCCCTCGACAAGCTGAAGCTCAACGATGCCGCGCTCGTGTACGAGCCGGAGACGTCGGCCGCCCTCGGCTTCGGCTTCCGCATCGGCTTCCTCGGCCTGCTGCACCTCGAGATCGTGCGCGAGCGCCTCGAGCGCGAGTTCAACCTCGACCTCATCGCCACCGCCCCGAACGTGATCTACCGCGTCATCATGGAGGACGGCAGCGAGCATGTCGTCACCAACCCGTCGGAGTTCCCGACGGGCAAGATCCGCGAGGTGCATGAACCTGTGGTGCGCGCGACAGTGCTCACACCCACGGAGTTCACGGGCACCGTCATGGAGCTGTGCCAGGGCAAGCGCGGGCAGCTCAACGGCATGGACTACCTGTCCGAGGATCGCGTCGAGCTGCGCTACACCATGCCGCTGGCCGAGATCGTCTTCGACTTCTTCGATCAGTTGAAGTCGCGCACCCGCGGTTACGCGTCGCTCGACTACGAGCCCACGGGCGAGCAGTCGGCCGACCTCGTGAAGGTCGACATCCTGCTGCATGGTGATCCGGTCGATGCCTTCTCCGCGATCGTGCACAAGGACAAGGCGTACGGCTACGGCATCTCCATGGCGGCGAAGCTCAAGGAGCTCATCCCACGCCAACAGTTCGAGGTGCCGATCCAGGCGGCCATCGGTGCCCGCATCATCGCGCGCGAGAACATCCGCGCCATCCGCAAGGACGTGCTGGCCAAGTGCTACGGCGGTGACATCACCCGCAAGCGCAAGCTCCTCGAGAAGCAGAAGGAGGGCAAGAAGCGCATGAAGATGGTGGGCAAGGTCGAGGTGCCGCAGGAGGCCTTCATCGCCGCGCTCACCGCTGGTGATGCCGAGGCCGCAAAGTCCGTGGCGAAGAAGCTCAAGGAGCAGTAGGACCGTTGCCCGTGCCGCCGGGCTGGCGGTGCTCGCAGGCCGACCCTGTACCGGCCCGTGGGTACGCTCTCGGGGTGCGCCCTCCCTCCGCTGTCCGCGACCTGCTCCCGCAGGACGAGGTCGAGGCGGTCATGGCAACCGCCACCTTCGTGAACACGGTGGGCAACGGCCTCTTCAGCGTCACCTCGGCGCTCTTCTTCACTCGCATCGTCGGCATCCCGCCGCTGCGCCTCGGATTCGCCTTCTCGGTGGCCGCATTCGTCGGGCTCGTGACGACCCTGCCGATGGGGCAGCTCGCCGACCGCGTGAGCCCCAAGGCGCTGAACGTGCGCCTGGCCCTCGTGTCCGCCGCCGGCATGTTCCTCTACGCCCTGGCCACCACCTACGCCTGGTTCTTCGTCGTCGCCATGGTGCTCGCCGTCTCGGACCAGGGCGGTCGGGCGGCACGCAACACCCTCATCGCGCGCATCGGCGGGAGCAGCAACAAGGTCCGCATCCGCGCCTACCTGCGGTCCGTCACCAACCTCGGCATCGCCATCGGCACGCTCGGCGGCGGCCTCGCCCTGGCGGTCGACAATGCCGTGTTCTATCGCGCACTCATCACCGTGAACGCGGCGTCCACGCTGCTGTCCGCGGTGCTCCTGCGCCGGCTGCCGGACCTGCCGGTGCTGCGCTCCGCGGTGCGCCCGCGCCGCACGGAGGCCCTGCGCGATCACACCTACGTGGTGCTCACCGTCGTGAACATGCTCATGTCGATGCACTTCATGCTGCTCGAGCTCATCGTGCCCCTGTGGATCGCCCACCACACCACGGCGCCCCGTTGGATCGCCGCCGGCACCTACCTCGTGAACACCATCGCCTGCGTGCTGTTCCAGGTGCGCATGAGCCAGGGCGCGGACGACCTGCGCATCGCCGCGCGCCTGCAGCGCTCGGGCGGGATGTGGCTCGCGATCGGCACCGTCGTGTACGCGTCGGCGGCGTGGTTCGGGTCGCCGTGGATCGCTGGTGCCGTCATGCTCCTCGCCGCAGCGGTCCATGTCGCTGGCGAACTGCGGCAGTCGTCGGGCTCCTTCGGCATCGGCTTCAACCTGCCCCCCGAGCACCTTCAGGGTCAGTACCAGGCGGTGTGGAGCCTTGGCTACACGGTGGCAGCGATCGTCGCCCCCACCTGGCTCACCTGGCTCGCCTTCTCCCTCGGGACCACCGGCTGGGTGATCCTCGGCGCTCAGTTCGCGCTCGCCGGGATGCTCAGTCCGTGGCTCGTCGAGCGGGCCCTGCGCGACCCGCGACGTCAGGCGGTGGCGTGATGGCCGGCCCGGCCCCGCTCGGGGATCCCGTGCCCGCGTCCGGCGCACTGCCGCCCGCGGCGCTCGCGAACGTCGCCAGCACACCGCTGTCGCTCTACCTGCACGTGCCCTACTGCTCGACCCGCTGCGGCTACTGCGACTTCAACACGTACACCGCCACCGAGCTCGGCGACAGTGTGTCGCGGGCCACCTGGGCCGACTCCGCCATCGCGGAACTGCAGCTGGCACGCCGGGTGCTCGGTGCGGATGCACCGCCGTTCTCCACCGTGTTCGTCGGCGGCGGCACGCCCACGCTGCTGCCGTCAGCGGACCTCGTGCGCGTGCTCGACGCCGCGCAGTCGCTGTTCGGCCTCCTGCCCGACGCCGAGGTGACCACGGAGGCCAACCCCGATGCGGTGACCCCCGCATCGCTGGCCGAACTGCGGGCCGGTGGCTTCACCCGCGTCTCGTTCGGGCTGCAGAGCACGGCCGAGCGTGTCCTGCAGGTGCTCGATCGCACGCACCGACCCGGTCGCTCACTCGAGGCCGTCCGTGAGGCACAGGCCGCGGGCTTCGACAATGTGAACGTCGATCTCATCTTCGGCACGCCGGGGGAGAGCGACGATGACCTTGAGCGCACACTCGACGACGTGCTCGGGCTCGGCGTGCAGCATGTGAGTGCGTACGCGCTCATCGTCGAGGAGGGCACGCGCCTGGCGCGGCGCATCGCCCGCGGCGAGATCCCGGCCCCGGACGACGATGTGCAGGCCGACCGCTACGAACGCATCGATGCGCGGCTCACGGCTGCCGGGATGACCTGGTACGAGGTGTCGAACTGGGCCCTGCCGGGCCGGGAGGCTCGACACAACCTCGCGTACTGGCTCGGCCACCATTGGTGGGGTGTGGGGCCGGGCGCGCACTCGCACGTCGGCGGCACGCGCTGGTGGAACGAGCGCCATCCCGCGACGTGGACGCGCGCGCTCGCTGCCGGGCACTCGCCGGCGCAGGCGCGGGAGGTGGTGTCTGCGGCCGACCGGGTGGTGGAGCGCATCATGCTCGAGACCCGCATCCGTGCCGGCCTGTCGGTGTGGGAGCTCGAGCAGCCCGCGCTCGACCAGCTGGGGCGGCTGGTGGAGCACGGGCTGATCGAGGATCCGCGGGCAAAGGGCGATCGAGTCATCCTCACGTTGCGTGGTCGCCTGCTCGCGGACGTCGTGGTGCGGGCGCTGCTGCCCTAGGCGGTTGTGGGGCGCGGCAGGCTCTTCACGAGGCGGAAGATCTTCGGGTAGGGCTCCCAATGCCCGCGATAGGCACGCCATGCGGCGTAGATGATGAGGCCGATGTCGATCACCTTCACGATGGGCTCGGGGATCGCGGGTGCGTGCCAGATGTTGGGGTTGTTCATCATCGGTGCGAAGACCATGGAGAGCGCGATGTTGCCGGCCTTCAGCAGGATGATCGCGAGTTGCCAGTTCAACGCCGCCCTCGCCTGCTGGTGCATCCAGCGCGAGCGATTGCGGGTGAGCAGGAAGGCGGGGAACGCCACCACCACGCCGAGGGGCACGGTGGCGAGGTGCAGGAGCATCGCGCCGACGCGGTTGTCGCCGGTGGTGGTGCTCGCGGGCGGGGACTCGACGGTGGTCATGGGCTGCCTTTCCCGAGGTGATGGCGCGCATCGTCGCCTCCGGAGCCTGTGGACGACTGCGCATCCACAGTGGCGGTGCGGCGCCGGTTACCATTGGCACTCAGCACCGGCGAGTGCCAGCGCCGCCGGTCGCCCGTCCCCGCAGGAGGTGCCGTGCTCGACGAACGCAAGCTCGCAGTGCTCCGCGCCATCGTGGAGGACTACATCAGCACCCACGAGCCGGTTGGCTCGCGCGCCATCGTCGAACGCCACCGGCTGGGGGTGTCGGCAGCCACCATCCGCAATGAGATGGCCGCCCTCGAGGACGAGGGCTACATCGCCCAGCCGCACACGAGCGCCGGCCGCATCCCCACCGACCTCGGGTACCGGCTCTTCGTCGACCGCATCAACGAGCTCAAGCCCCTGTCGTCCGCCGAGCAGCGCGCCATCGCGCACTTCCTCGAGCAGGCCGTCGACCTCGACGACGTGATGCTGCGCACCACCCGTCTGCTCGCGCAGCTCACGCGTCAGGTGGCCATCGTGCAGTACCCGAGCCTGCAGCGCTCGCTCGTGCGGCACATCGAACTGGTGCCCGTGCCGGGCCGCCGTGTCATGGTCGTCGTCATCGCCGACACCGGTCGTGTCGAGCAGCGCATGGCCGAGGTGCCACTCGACCTCGAGCCCAGCGTCATCGAGACCTTGCGCGCGCGCCTCAACACCGCAGTGGCCGGCCGGTCCTTCGTCGACGTGGCCCAGGCCGTCGCGCCCATCGTGGAGGAGTCTGCGTACGCGAGTCGCCCCGCGGTCGCGGCCATCATCGCCTGCATCCTCGAGTCGGTCGTCGAGCGCACGGACGACCGTGTCGTCGTGGCCGGTGCCGCCAACCTCGCCCGCTACGGCTCGCAGTTCGAGACCTCGGTCGCCCCGCTGCTCAATGCCCTCGAGGAGCATGTCGTGCTGCTGCGACTGCTCGGCGAGGCGTCCTCGACCAACGACCTGCTCGTGCGCATCGGCGCCGAGAACACCGCGCTGCCCACATCGTCGGTCGTGGCCTCCGGGTACGGTGCCGGGGGAATGCCGGTGGCACAGATGGGTGTTGTGGGACCGACGCACATGGACTATTCGGCCACGATGAGCGCGGTGCAGGCCGTCGCTCGCTACGTCGGCCGCCTGCTCACGGAAGGCTGAGATGTCGGACTACTACGAGCTGCTCGGCGTCGCCCGCGACGCCTCGCCGGATGAGATCAAGAAGGCCTACCGTCGGCTGGCCCGCGAGCTGCACCCGGACGTGAACCCCGATCCCGCCACGCAGGAGCGGTTCAAGGAGGTCACGGCCGCCTACGAGGTGCTATCGGACGCCGAGAAGCGCCAGATGTACGACCTCGGCGGCGACCCCAACCAGCCCGGTGGCGGGTTCGGCGGCTTCGGCGGTGGCGGCTTCGGTGACTTCATGGGTGACTTCATGGGCGCCTTCTTCGGGCAGCAGCAGCGCGGTCCCCGACCGCGCATGCGGCGTGGCCAGGACGCGCTCATCCGCCTGGAGATCGACCTCATCGACGCGGTGGACGGTGCCGTGCGCGACCTCACCGTCGACACCGCGGTGGCCTGCGGGGTGTGCGCGGGCCGGGGCACGGCGCAGGGCACCGACATCCAGACCTGCAGCATGTGCCGCGGCCGTGGCGAGGTGCAGTCGGTGCAGCGCTCCTTCCTCGGGCAGGTCATGACCTCGCGTCCCTGCCCGCAGTGCAGCGGCTACGGCAACACCATCCCGCATCCGTGCCCGGAGTGCGCGGGCGATGGGCGGGTGCGCACGCGCCGCACGATCGCGGTCAAGATCCCCGCCGGCGTCGAGCACGGCACCCGCATCCAGTTGAGCGGGCAGGGCGAGGTGGGCCCGGGCGGCGGACCTGCCGGTGACCTGTTCGTCGAGATCCTCGAGCGACCGCACGAGGTGTTCGAGCGCCACGGAGACGACCTGCACTGCACCATGTCGCTGCCGATGACGGCTGCTGCACTCGGTGCGAAGGTGCCGTTCCACACGCTCCACGACGAGATCAGCATCGACATCGCACCCGGCACGCAGGGCGGCACGGTGATCAGCCGCCGCGGTGAGGGTGTGCCCCACCTGCGTGGGCATGGCGCCGGCGACCTGCACATCCACATCGACGTCGTCACCCCCACGCGACTCGACGATGAGCAGACCGCCCTCCTGCAGCGGCTGGCCGAGCTGCGTGACGAGGTGGCCCCACAGCCCACGCTCACCGGCAGTGGCGGCGGCCTGCTGGGTCGATTGCGCGAAGCCTTCGGTGGTGGTCGATGAGCGCCTCGATGTTCCACGTCGAGCCCTCGACGATCGCACGGCTGTCCGCCGGGGAGTGGTTCACGCTCACCGGCGACGAGGGCTTCCACGCTGCCACCGTGCAGCGCCTCGAGCCGGGCGAGGCCGTGATGCTCGCCGACGGCATGGGACGGCTCGTGCACGGCACGGTCGTCGAGGCCACCGCGAAGGATGCCCTCGTCATCCAGGTGGTGGCCATCACCGAGGCGCCGCAACCCGCGCCGCGCCTCATCGTGGTGCAGGCGCTGCCGAAGGGCGATCGCGGTGAGCTCGCCGTCGAGATGCTCACCGAGGTCGGGGTTGATGTCATCGTGCCGTGGGCGGCGTCCCGCTGCGTCGTGCAGTGGCGTGGCGACAAGGTCGAACGGGGCGTCGAGCGCTGGAAGGCCACTGCGCGCGAGTCGGCGAAGCAGTCACGGCGTCCGCGCACCCCGCAGTTGAGCGCCCTCGCGTCCACGGATGATGTTGTGCGGCTCATCCGCAACACCTCGCCGGCCTGGGTGCTGCACGAGGACGGCGAGGCGCGCCTCTCGAGTGTGGCCGTGCCACCGAGCGGCGACATCGTGCTCGTCGTGGGTCCGGAAGGCGGCGTGTCCCCCCAGGAGCTGGAGGCCTTCGCCGCCGCCGGGGCCGACGCGGTGCGCCTCGGGCCCTCCGTGCTGCGCACCTCCACCGCAGGCGCCGTTGCCGCCGGCATCGTGCTCTCCCGCACCACCCGCTGGGCCTGATCGCCCGCACACCCCCGCAGCGAAGGCCTCCTCGGATAGCATCGACACGTGACGTGCATCTTCTGCGCCATCGCCGCTGGTGACATCCCGGCGACGCTGGCCTACGAGTCCGACGATGTCGTGGCCTTCCACGACATCGATCCCAAGGCCCCGGTGCACCTCGTCGTCATCCCACGGGCGCACCACGCCAACGCCGCCGAGCTTGCCGCCGCCGATCCGGCCCTCGCGGGCGCCCTGCTCACCGTGGCCGCGCAACTCGGGGCCGAGCACCATGGCGGCTTCCGCATCGTCCTCAACACGGGCCCCGATGGCGGGCAGACCGTCGACCACGTGCACGCCCACGTGCTCGCAGGACGTGGCTTCGGCTGGCCGCCGGGTTAGGAGCAGGCATGTCCGACGCACCAGCGGTGGCACCCGTCTCCACCGCCACCATCACCATCCCGTCATCGATCCCGATGGCCATGCTCCTCGGGCCTGCCGACGGCATCATGCGCACGGTCGAGTCGCTCGTGCCGGCTGTCGACATCCATGTGCGCGGCAACGAGATCACCCTGCACGGACCGGCGTCCGATGTGGGGCTCGTCGACCAGCTCGTCGCCGAACTGCTCATCGTGCTGCGCACCGGGCAGGGCCTCACCGTCGATGCCGTCGAGCGCGCCTTCCACATGCTGCACGGCACGGAGGCCGTGAGCCCCGCCGAGGTGCTCACCGCCAACATCCTTTCGAACCGTGGCCGCACCATCCGGCCCAAGACGTTGAACCAGAAGCGCTACGTCGATGCCATCGACGAGCACACCATCGTGTTCGGCATCGGCCCGGCGGGCACCGGCAAGACCTACCTCGCGGTGGCGAAGGCGGTGCAGGCCCTGCAGTCGAAGCAGATCAACCGCATCATCCTCACGCGCCCCGCCGTCGAAGCGGGGGAGCGGCTCGGGTTCCTGCCCGGCACGCTGTCGGAGAAGATCGACCCCTACCTGCGGCCGCTCTACGACGCCCTGCACGACATGATCGAGCCCGACAAGATCCCGCGGCTCATGACGAGCGGTGTCATCGAGGTGGCGCCACTCGCGTACATGCGCGGACGCACGCTGAACGATGCCTTCATCATCCTCGATGAGGCGCAGAACACCACGCCCGAGCAGATGAAGATGTTCCTCACCCGCCTCGGCTTCAACTCCACCATGGTCGTCACCGGCGACGTCACGCAGGTGGACCTGCCGGGCGGCGTGCGCAGCGGCCTCGCCATCGTGCAGGAGATCCTCACCGGCGTCGACGACATCGCCTTCTGCCGCCTGTACTCCCAGGACGTCGTGCGCCACCGGCTCGTGGGTCGCATCGTCGACGCATACGGCCGTTGGGACGCCCAGCAGCAGGCGCATGAGCCACCACCACGGGGGTCACGACCAAGGGAGCGACGATGATCCCCACCGAGTACATCGACATCGAGAACGAGACCGAACTCGACATCGACACCGAGGCGCTGTACCGCCAGGCCGACTTCATGTTCCGTCGCCTGCGCCTGCACCCGGAGACCGAGGTGTCCATCATCCTCGTCGACGAGGAGCGCATGTCGCAGCTGCACGTGGAGTGGATGGACGAGGAGGGGCCGACGGACGTGCTCTCGTTCCCGATGGACGAGCTGCGCATCCCCGCTGAGGGCGAGGACGGCCACCCCGGCATCCTCGGTGATATCGCGCTGTGCCCGGCCTTCGCAGCGCGACAGGCCGCCGAGCATGGCCAGACGCTGGCCGAGGAACTCGCGCTCCTGCTCACGCACGGCATCCTCCACTGCCTCGGTCATGACCACGCGGAGCCGGAGGAGCATGCGGCCATGTTCGGGCTGCAGGGCAAGCTGCTCGAGGCCTGGTGGGCACTGGATGAGTAGCTGGGCGGTCATCGCCGTCGCGGCACTGCTCATCGTCATCGGGGGTGTGCTCGTGGCCTTCGAGACGGCCATCGGGCGGGTGTCGGCCACACGCGTCGACGATCTCTTCCATGGGCGCCGTCGCGAGCGCATGCAGCGCGTCATCGACGACCGGGCCCTGTACGTGTCGGTGCTGCTCTTCGTGCGCCAGGCCTGCACCGCCCTCGCCATCGTGCTCGTGGCCAACGAGTTCGCCAGCCGCCTCGGCATCCTGCACTGGGGCGCAGTGCTCGGCGCCGCGGGCACCATGCTCCTCGTCACCTTCCTCGTGCTCGGCGTGGCGCCGCGCACGCTCGGCCGCCAGCACGTCGACGCCTATGTGCGGGTCGGGGCGCCGGTGGCGCTCGCCCTCGCCACCCTCCTCGGCCCCGTCACCCGCCTGCTCATCATGATCGGCAATGCCGTGACGCCCGGCCGTGGCTTCCGCGAGGGCCCCTTCGCCACCGCTGCCGAACTGCGCGAGCTCGTCGATGTCGCCGAGGCCTCCCAGGTCATCCAGGACGATGAACGTCGCATGATCCACAGCGTCTTCGAACTCGGCGAGACGATCGCCCGCGAGGTGATGGTGCCGCGCACCGAGATGGTGTGGATCGAGCGATCGAAGACGCTGCGCCAGGCGCTCTCGCTCGGGCTGCGCAGCGGCTACTCGCGCATCCCGGTCATCGGCGACGACGCCGACGACGTGCTCGGCATCGTCTACCTCAAGGACCTCGTGGGCCGCGTCTACGAGCATCGTGATGCGGAGTCGCAGGAGCGCGTCGAGAGCATCATGCGGCCCGCCGTCTTCGTGCCCGACTCCAAGCGCGCCGACGAGCTGCTGCGCGACATGCAGGCGGCGCGCACCCACATCGCCATCGTCGTCGACGAGTACGGCGGCACTGCGGGCCTCGTCACCATCGAGGACGTCCTCGAGGAGATCGTGGGTGAGATCACCGACGAGTACGACACCGCGGCACCGGAGGTGGAGCCCCTGCCGAATGGGGCCTTCCGCGTGAGCGCCCGGCTGCACCTCGATGACCTCGCGGACCTCCTCGACATCGAGATCGACGCCGAGGAGGAGGGGGTCGACACCCTCGCCGGCCTCTTCGGCAAGCGCATTGGCCGGGTGCTCATCCCCGGATCCGAGATGACGATCGACGGCTGGCACCTGGTCGCCGAACCGGGGCTCGGGCGCCGCAAGAAGGTCGGTTCCGTGCTCGCCACCCGCACCGGCGACGACGGGGCTGAGGCGTGAGGTCGGGGCGCGCTGCGCTCGTCGTCATCGCCTCCGGCTTCCTCTTCGGCACCACCGGCACCGCGAGCGTGCTCGCCGCCACCGGGGCCTCCGCACTGGCGATCGCCGCGGCACGCCTGCTCGTCGGCTCGGTCGGGCTCGTCGCCGTCGCGGCGCGCGGCCGCGGCATGGCGCCGCTCCTCGGGCTCTGGCGCCATCGGGAGACCTGGATGATGGGCGTCGGTGTCGCCGGCTACATGGCGCTCTTCTTCTCCTCCGTCGCGGTCGGTGGAGTCGCCATCGCGTCCCTCGTGTCGATCTCCCTCTCACCCTTCTTCACGGCGAGCATCGCCCGCGCCTTCGGTCGCCCGTGGCCCGGTCGTGCGTGGATGGCGGCCACCGCATTGGCGCTCGTTGGTGTGGCGCTGCTCGGCTGGCCCACGGGTGGGACGGCGGGCAACCACCGGGTGATCGGCGCGCTGCTCGCGGCCGGTGCCAGCCTCTCGTACGGCGGCTACACCGTGTTCGGTGCCCGCAGTATCGAGCGTGACCAGCACGCCACCGACGCGCTGGCGGCCTCCTTCGCCATCGGGGCCCTGCTCCTGCTGCCGTTCCTCGCCGTCGAGGCCGGTTGGCTCGCCACGGGCCCCGGGCTGGCGCTGGCGCTGTGGCTTGGCCTCGCGTCGACGACCACCGCGTACGTCATGTTCGGCTACGGGCTCACGCACCTGGCGCCGGGCGTCGTGGCCACCCTCGTGCTGAGCGAGCCGCTGGTCGCCACGCTCCTCGGTGTCGGGGTGCTCGGTGAGACCATGCCCGTGCGCGGGTGGCTCGGATGCGCCATGATCGCCGCGGGCCTCGCACTCGTGGCCCACAACGAGACGAGGACGGTGGCGGTTGTATAGGGCCGGGTTCGCCTGCATCGTGGGTCGCCCCAACGCCGGCAAGTCGACGCTCACGAATGCGCTCGTGGGGCACAAGGTGGCGATCACCTCCGACAAGCCGCAGACCACGCGCCACACCATCCGCGGACTCGTGCATCGTGACGACGGGCAACTGGTGCTCGTCGACACCCCGGGCGTGCACCGGCCGCGCACCCTGCTCGGGGAGCGCCTCAACGAGCTCGTGCGCGAGACGTGGGCGGAGGTCGACGTCATCGTCATGTGCCTGCCCGCCGACGAGGCCATCGGCCCCGGCGATCGCTTCATCGCCGGTGAGATCGGCGCCATGCGCCGCACCCCCAAGGTGGCTGTGCTCACGAAGACCGACCGCGTCGATCGTGCGGCACTGGCGACGCGCCTGCTCGACGTCGACGCCCTCGCCCAGGAGCAGGGCTTCGCATGGGAGCACATCGTGCCGGTGTCGGCTCGCGACGGCGTGCAGCTCGACGACCTCGTGGGGGCGCTGCTGCCGCTCATGCCGGAGTCAGGGCCCCTCTACCCGCTCGGTGAGATCACCGACGAGCCGGAGGAAGCGCTCGTCGCCGAGTTCATCCGCGAGGCCGCGCTCGACGGGGTGCGCGACGAGCTCCCACACTCCATCGCCGTGGTCATCGAGGAGATGCTGCCACGGGAGGGGCGCAGTGAGCCGCTGCTCGACGTGTACGCCGTGCTCTACGTGGAACGCGATTCGCAGAAGGCCATCGTCATCGGTCGCGGCGGCTCACGCCTGCGCGAGGTGGGCACACGCGCGCGAGCGGCCATCGAGCCGCTGCTCGGCACCCGGGTGCACCTCGACATCCGCGTGAAGGTCGCGAAGGACTGGCAGCAGGATCCCAAGCAGATGCGCCGACTGGGCTTCTAGCGTCGGGTGCTACTCCGCGTCGGGGTGCAGCTCGGGCAGCAGCTCGTAGCGTCGTCCGTAGGTGTCGATCACCGCGATGACGGCAGCCGCGATGGGGATGCCGATGAGTGCCCCGATGGGCCCGAGCACCGCTGCACCGACGAACACCGCCGCCAAGGCGAACGCGGGATGCAGGTCCATCGTCGCGCGACTGACGCGTGGGCCGATGACGTAGTTCTCGACCTGCTGGTACACGGTGGCGAAGGCGATGATCCAGAGGCAGTCCAGCGGCTGGCTCACCGCCGAGAAGGCCACCGGCACCACGATGCCGATGTAGGTGCCGAACGTCGGGATGAACTGCGAGGTGACGCCGGCGAAGAGGCCGAGCGGCATCCAGAAGGGCACCCCGATGACCCAGAAGGCGACCGTGTGGGCCAGCGCCGAGAGCGCGGCGAGCACGACGCGTGAGACGACGAAGCCACCGGTCTTGGCGACCGCGATGTCCCACACGGACACGAACACCCGTTGCCGTGCCGGTGGCAGCCATGACGCGATCGTGCGTCGCACCCGGGTCGACTCGGCGCTGAGGTAGAAGGCGAAGACGAGGATCGTGAGCGTCTCGAAGATGAAGCCGACGACACCGGACACGATGCCGAGCACACCGCCGGCAACGCTGCTGGCCACACTCGCGACCTTGTCGGGGGTGAGGCTCAGCTGCTGCGTGATCGATTGCGGGTCGAGCGTGGCGTGGAAGGTGGTGTTCGTCCAGCGCACGACGGAGTCGATGACCCGAGGCAGGTCCTGCACGGCTTGGGCAAGCTGGCCGAAGAACAGGCTGCCGAACGCGGACAGGAAGCCCGCGACGGCGACGAAGACGCCAAGCAGGACGAGGCCCGCGGCCAGCCCGCGTCGCAGGCCGCGTCGCTCGAGGGCGCGCACCGGCGGCTCCATGGCGATGGAGATGATCCAGGCCAGCAGCAGCATGAAGAGGAACGACGCGGTGGCGCTGAAGAGTGACTCCAGCACCTGCAGCACGACGATGGCGATGACCGCGGAGACGAGGAGGCGGCGCACCGAGGTGTGGTCGAGCCGGATGGGTGTCGGTGGTTCGTGCGACGTCATGGCACCTCCTGCACCGAATGTACCGGCGGGAGGCGCCCGGGGAGGGCAGAATCGGCGCATGCCGGTGTTCCGTGATGAGGCCGTCGTGCTGCGCACGCACAAGCTCGGTGAGGCCGACCGCATCATCACGCTGCTGAGCCGCCGACACGGACGGATCCGGGCCGTGGCGAAGGGGGTGCGGCGCACGTCCAGCCGGTACGGCGCGCGCCTTGAGCCCTTCACGCTCGTCGACCTGCAGGCACACATCGGTCGCTCCCTCGACGTGGTGCAGCAGGTGGAGACCATTGCCGCCTACGGTGCACGCCTCGTCGATGACTACCCGCGCTGGACGGCGGGCCAGGCCATGCTCGAGGCGAGCGAGCGCCTCACCCCGGAGGAGCGCACGCCGGCGCCGCAGCAGTTCCTGCTCCTCGTCGGTGGGCTGCGGGCGCTGGCAGATGCCGAGCATGAGGCAACACTCGTGCTCGATGCCTTCCTGCTGCGCAGCCTCGCGCTCGCTGGTTGGGCAACCTCGTTCCAGGACTGTGCTCGCTGCAGCGCACCCGGCCCGCACCGCTGGTTCTCGGTGAATGCCGGTGGCGCACTGTGCGACCGCTGCCGTCCTGCCGGTGCGATCGCGCCCGCACCGCCCACACTCGCCCTGCTCGCGGCGCTGCTCTCCGGCGACTGGGGCGTGGCCGACGCGAGCGAGCCACGCCATCGTCGTGAGGCCTCCGGTATCGTGGCGGCGCAGGTGCAGTGGCACCTGGAGCGCACGTTGAAGTCGTTGCCGCTCGTCGACCGCACCGGGTGAGGGATGGCATGGCACGACACCTGGACCCGCCGCCGCACCCATCGGGCGTGCGCCCACCGGAGGTCGCGGTCGTGCCACGCCACGTCGCCATCGTCATGGACGGCAACGGGCGCTGGGCGCAGCAGCGCGGCCTGCCGCGCACGGCCGGGCACGAGGCGGGGGAGGCGTCGCTCCTCGATGTCGTGCATGGTGCCCTGGAACTCGGCATCCCGTGGCTGTCCGCCTACGCCTTCTCCACCGAGAACTGGAAGCGCTCGCCGGATGAGGTGCGCTTCCTCATGGGGTTCAACCGTGACGTCATCCGTCGTCGGCGCGACGAGCTTGACGCCCTCGGGGTGCGCGTGCGCTGGATCGGGCGCGAGCGGCGGCTGTGGCGGTCGGTCATCACAGAGCTCGAGACGGCCGTGGAGCGCACCCGGCACAATCGTCGCCTCACGCTCACCATGTGCGTGAACTACGGCGGGCGCGCCGAACTCGCCGACGCCGTGCGCAGCATCGCCACCGAGGTGGCCGCGGGACGCATCGACCCCTCGGCAGTCGACGAGCGCATGCTGTCGCGGCACCTGTACGACCCCGAGATGCCCGACGTCGACCTGTTCATCCGCTCGTCCGGCGAGCAGCGCACCAGCAACTTCCTGCCCTGGCAGGCGTCCTACGCCGAGCTGGTGTTCCTCGATGCCCTCTGGCCAGACGTCGATCGACGGCACCTGTGGCAGGCAGTCGAGGAGTTCAACGCCCGACAGCGACGCTTCGGCCGCGCCTGATCCGGATGCCTCGCAGGCCCGAGGCATCGGTGAGGGGACTGTGAGCCCCTCGCTCCTTGTGGGTCGCGCTGCGCACGTGCACAGTGGGGGCATGCGCACTCGGGCGCGAACCGTTGCCGGCGCCACCCTCGGCGCCATCGTCATCGTGCTGCTCATCGTTGCCGGCCTCGCAGGCACGCGCGTGCCCGCCCGCGACCCCTCCAGCCCAGAGGGCGCGGTGCAGGCCTACCTCACCGCCCTGCTCGACGGACGCACTGCCGACGCCGCGGCGCGGCTCGATCCCGCGGGACCCTGTACGGCCGGCGATCTCGACACGGTCGCACTGCCCGATGCCGTGCGCGTCGACCTCATCGACACCACGAGTGGCGCGTCGACGGCACAGGTGCGCATCCGCATCGTGCAGTCGACGGGGGACCCGTTCGGCGGATCGTGGAGTGAGGAGCGCACCCTGCGGCTGCAGCGCATCGATGCCGAGTGGCGCATCACCGGCATCCCCTGGCCACTTGGCGGCTGCGCCCGGCAGGTGCCCGCGTGATCGCCACCATCGCGGTCGTGCTCCTCGCCATCCTTGTCTTGGCCCGGGCCCGGCATCGTGCGCCGTCCCCGGGGGCCGGCACCACGGTTCGCCGCTTCTTCCAGTACCTGCTCCTCGTCGCGATGGAGGGGGTGCTCGCCGTCGGTGCCACCGGCGTGCTCACCCGCCTGCTCGATCGCACCTCCCTCGCCGTCGACGATCGGGTGGGGCTCGCACGCGACCTCGCCTTCATCGTGGTCGGTGCCCCCACACTCGTCCTGCTCGCTGTGCTCACGCGACGTCAACTGCGGGCCGACCCCCAGGAGGCGCGTTCGACGGCCTGGGCGCTCGCACTCGGGGCCGTCGAACTCACCGCCGCCGTCGTCACCATGCAGGGACTGCAGGATCTGCTGCTGTGGCTGTTCGGTGGTGCGACGCTCGATGCCGGCGCAGGGGCCCGGGTGCTCGTGTGGGGTGCGCTGTGGGCCGCGCAGGTGCGTCTTGACGCCCGCACTCGCACCGTGGGGGAGCCGCGGCCGCATCGCCTCGCGGTCGCAGTGCTCGCGCTGTGGACGGCTGCCTCCGGGCTTGCCTCGCTCGTGGCCGCTGCGGTCGAGGGCCTGTTGCCGCATGCGCTGCTGGCCGATGTCGGCACACCTGCTGCCCTGCGCGCACTCGCGGCCCTGCTCGTTGGCACGAGCGTGTGGGGGCTCCTGTGGCGCAGCGCCCTGCGCGTGCCGCCCGTGACGGTGGCGGGGCGGGCCTACCTCGTGGTTGCTGGAGTGGGTGGTGGCACCATCGCGGCGGTCGTCGGTGCCGCCGTCGTCCTCGACCGACTGCTCGTGTGGTGGATCGGCACCCCCTCGTCCATCGACCTCATGGACACGGTGCGCGAGTCCGCGTCGGCCATCGGTGCACTGGTGGCCGGCCTCGTGGTGCGGCAGGTGCATGTGACGCTGCTCGCCCGCACCGGTGGCCCACGGCGTGATGAGCCGCAGCGCATCGCCGACTACGCGACCACCGGGATCGCGCTCGCCGCCATCGGTGCAGCCGGTGTGGTGCTCACGGCGGCCCTGCTCGAGACGGTGACCCAGGGTCTGGCGCTCGCCGGGCCGCCCGCGCGCAACACGCTCCTGCTCGCCTGCACGCTGCTGCTCGTCGGCGGCCCCCTCTGGGCCGTGCGCTGGCAGGGGATCCGTGCCGCAGTGGCCGCGGATCCCGTGGGGGAGCGGGCGTCGGTGGCTCGGCGCGTGCTGCTCGTCGTGCTCTTCGGTGTCGTCGGGCTCGCGGCTGTCGGAGCGCTCATCGTTGCCGTCGCCTTCACCTTCGACGACCTCGTGTCCGGGCGCCTTGGCCTTGGCACCCTCCGCCGGGTGCGCTGGGCGATGGGCGTGGTGGTGAGCGGGGGCGTTGTCGCCGCTGCCCACTGGCGCGTCTTCCGGGCGGACCGCGCCGTCAGTCCGTCGCCGCCGACCCGGCAGGTGCTCCTCGTGGGCCCCATGGATGCGACGGCCCTGGCTGCACTCACCGGACGCCTGCACGCGCACATCGACCTGGTGCCCACGGCGGAACCTGCTCCCGGCTGGGACGTGGACGCCATCGCCACGGCGATCGAGGCGCAGCAGGCGACGGACGTCGTCGTCGTCCCCGGGGCTGATGGCCCGCAGGTGCTCACGCGCGGGCGCGCATCGGCCTGATCCGTCAGGGCGCCGGGTGGGCGTCGCACACGCCGGAGAGTTCGATCGTGTGGTGGACGTCGCGGAAGCCGTGCTCTGCGCCCACACGAGCGCAGGCGCGCTCGATCGCATCGATGCGCACCTCGACGCTGCGACCGCACTCGGTGCACGTGAGGTGATGGTGGTGCGAACCCGAGCAGCTGCGGTAGCGGGCCTCACCGCCAGGCGAGGTGACGACGTCCACCCGGCCCTGCTCCACGAGTGCGGCGAGGTGCCGGTACACCGTGGCGAGGCCCGTGCCGTGCCCCTCCGCGCGGAGGCGTGCATGCACGTCCTGGGCGGTGCAGAACCCGTCTGCGGCGGCGAGGACCGCCTCGATGGCCCGTCGTTGTGGGGTGTCGCGGGGAGCGGCCATCGAGGTCACCCGAGCGACTGCGTGCCCGACACCACGAAGAACATGATGACGATGCCCGCGACGGTGGTGGCGAGGGTGACGCGCGACGAGTGCCGACTGTGCGCCTCGGGGAGGATGTGCGACGTCGCCAGGTAGATGAGGAAGCCCGCGAACATGGCGAGGTAGAGCCCCAGCCAGTGGTCGGAGAACATGACGTAGGTGCCGAAGGCGGCACCGCTCGTGCGTGCGGCCGCATCGAGCAGCAGCAGCCACTTGGCGCGGTTCTGCCAGTGACCATGGTGGATGAGCAGGCTCACGGTGTTGAGGCCGTCGCTGAAGGCGTGGGCGATGACGGCGAGGGCGACCGCGAGGCCGACGCCCTTCGAGAGCTGGAAGGCGACGCCGATGGCGACACCGTCGAGGAAGACGTGCCCGGCCATGGCGATCGCGCCGAGCACGCCCGTGGCGGTGTGGGCATGCCCGTGCTCGTGCTCGTCCCCGTCGAGGGGCTCGTGCGCGCCGGAGAGGCGCTCGAGCAGGTGCAGCAGGACGAAGCCGGCGACGAAGGCCACCATCACGAGCGGCACGCCCATCGCGGTCGCGGTGTTGATGCGGAACACCTCGGGCAGCAGGTCGAAGGAGACGAGGCCGAGGATGAGGCCCGCGGAGAGGCCGAGCGTGAGGTGCAGTCGGTTGTGGGACTTCAGGGCGAGGGTGCCGCCGAGCGTGGTCGAGAGCACCGTGAAGAGCGCGAACAGGATTGCCATGGCGCGATCGTACTGAGAATGAGAATGATTCTCAAAATCAGTTGTGTTCGCGGTCGGTTCGGATGCGCACCATCAGAACGGACGCTGCACCCGCTGCACGATGGTGATGGCGAGGATCGCGAGCACGAGCACCCGCAACAGTCGCGGCCCGGGTGCCAGCAGTGGCCAGGAGAGGGCGAGCAGCCACAGCAGGAGGAGCAGCAGCAGGCCGAGCAGGAGCACGGCCACGGCGGTGATCGGGACGAGGAGCCCACCAAGCAGCAGCAGCACCGTGAGCGCCGGCAGGGTGACGCGGGGCAGGGCGTGCAGCCGGGCGAGGAGCGGGGCGGAGGCGCGCTCGAGGCGCGTACGGGGACGCTGTGCCGTCATGGTCGGATCGTCGCACAGGGGACGCCCCGCCGGTGCGTCATGCGGTCGGAGCCTGTGGACCACGGGCTCGCACGCTCGGTGCCGCAGCCTCACCGAGGTTGATGGTGTCGGCGTCGAGGGCGCGTGCGGAGGCGAGGTCGCGGGCACCCTCCGGGCCGTTCGCGTGCAGCACCTCGTATGTCGTCGGTTCGTCGATCGACGACGAGAGCAGTGGCACGGTGTGCAGCTTCACGTCGTACGACGACATGGCCCGCCGGTAGTCACCGACGGAAGGCCAGCGGGTGACGATGGCAACGAGGTCGGCCTCGTCGACGGCGGCGCAGATCTCGCCGCCGAGGCACTGCGGGTGCGTGACGAGTGGGGCAAGGGCGGCGGTGGCGATCGGCATCCAGGCCTCGAGGTCGTCGACGCGATAGCGGGTGATGACCACGAATCCGGTGTCCATGCGGCAACAGTAGACTTCGGCAATCGTGGCCATGGGCCACCAGCCGACAGCCAGCCGGAATGGAGCGCAGCATGGCGATTGATCGCGTGGATGCCGTCGTCAACCTCTCGAAGCGTCGTGGCTTCGTGTTCCAGTCGTCCGAGATCTACGGCGGCAGCCGCTCCGCCTGGGACTACGGGCCGCTCGGCGTCGAGCTCAAGGAGAACATCCGCCGCCAGTGGTGGCAGTACATGGTGCGCGGGCGCGAGGACGTCGTCGGCCTCGACTCGTCGGTCATCCTCGCTCCCCAGGTGTGGGAGGCGTCGGGCCATGTGAACGCCTTCGTCGACCCCCTTACCGAGTGCCGCAAGTGCCACCGCCGCTGGCGTGCCGACCAGATGCTCGAGGCCTTCGCCGAGAAGCACGGGCGCGAGGCCACCGGGCTCGAGGAGGTCGTCTGCACGAACTGCGGCACCAAGGGCGAGTTCACCGAGCCGCGTGACTTCAACGGCATGCTCCGCACGATGGTGGGCCCGGTGGAGGATGCCGGTGCGCTGCACTACCTGCGTCCCGAGACGGCCCAGGGCATCTTCGTGAACTACCTCAACGTCGCCAATGCCGCCCGGCGCAAGCCCCCGTTCGGCATCGGCCAGACGGGCAAGAGCTTCCGCAACGAGATCACGCCCGGCAACTTCATCTTCCGCACCCGTGAGTTCGAGCAGATGGAGATGGAGTTCTTCGTCAAGCCCGGCACGGACGAGGAGTGGCACGAGTACTGGCTCGAGCAACGCTGGCACTGGTACGTCGACCTCGGCATGAACCCTGAGAACATGCGTCGCTTCGAGCATCCCAAGGAGAAGCTGAGCCACTACTCGAAGCGCACCGTCGACATCGAGTACCGCTTCCGCTTCGCCGGCAGCGAGTGGGCCGAGCTCGAGGGCATCGCCAACCGTACCGACTACGACCTGCGCACGCACAGCGAGCACTCGGGTACCGACCTCACCTTCTTCGACCAGGAGACGGGCGAGCGGTGGACGCCGTACGTCATCGAGCCTGCCGCGGGCCTCACCCGCTGCGTGCTCGCCTTCCTGCTCGATGCCTACGACGAGGATTCGGCACCGAACACGAAGGGTGGCGTCGACACCCGCACGGTGCTGCGCCTGGATCCCCGTCTCGCCCCGGTGAAGGTGGCGGTCCTGCCGCTGTCGCGCAACGCCGACCTGTCGCCGAAGGCGAAGGCGCTGGCCGCCGACCTGCGTCGCACGTGGAACGTCGACTTCGACGACGCCGGCGCCATCGGCCGCCGCTACCGTCGCCAGGACGAGATCGGCACGCCCTTCTGCGTCACCGTCGACTTCGAGAGCCTCGAGGATGACGCCGTCACCGTGCGCGAGCGCGACACCATGGCGCAGCAGCGCCTGCCCATCGCTGGCCTGCGCGCCTGGCTCACCGAGCGCCTCCCCATCTGCTGACGGCATGCGCTCGACCCTGTTCGAGGGCGATCGGCCGCTCGTCGTCCTCGCGCCCATGGCGGGCATCACGAACCGCGCCTATCGGACGCTGTGCCGTGAGGCCTCCAAGGCTGTCTACCCCGGTGGCGGTGCGGCGCTGTACGTGAGCGAGATGATCACCTCGCGCGCCCTCATCGAGCGCGATCCCGAGACCATGCACATGATCGAGTTCGCAGACGATGAGTCGCCGCGCAGCATCCAGCTCTACGGCGTCGATCCCGACATCATCGGCGCCGCGGTGCGGATGATCGTCGACGAGGACCGCGCTGACCACATCGACCTCAACATGGGCTGTCCCGTCCCGAAGGTGACGCGCAAGGGTGGCGGTTCGGCGCTGCCCTGGAAGCGTGATCGCTTCCGGGCCATCGTCGACGCCGCCGTTGCCAACGCCCGCGGGCAGGTGCCGGTGAGCGTGAAGATGCGCGTCGGCATCGATGACGAGCATCACACCTACCTTGACGCCGGGATCGCGGCGGCAGCGGCGGGCGTCGCCTGGGTGGCGCTGCACGGCCGCACGGCCCTGCAGCTCTACAGCGGCACTGCCGACTGGGCAGCCATCCGGCGGCTCGTCGACACGCTCGCCCCCACCCCGGTGCTCGGCAATGGCGACATCTGGACCGCGGACGACGCTGTGCGCATGCACCGTGAGACGGGCTGCACCGGCGTCGTGATCGGCCGCGCCTGCCTCGGTCGTCCCTGGCTCTTCGGGCAGATCGCTGCCGCATTCGACGGACGGCCGGTGCCCTCGGACCCGGACTGCGCTGGCGTGCAGGAGCTCATGCTGCGCCACTGCGAACTGCTCATCGCCATGCACGGCGGCGACGAGGGCAAGGGCTGCCGCGAGATGCGCAAGCACATGGCCTGGTACCTCAAGGGCTTCGCGGTCGGCTCCGAGACGCGACTGGCCCTCGGGCTCATCGACACCGTCGACGAGATGCGCGCCCTGCTCGCCACCATCGACGGCGAGCAGCCCTTCCCGGTCGACATCGCCGCCGGCCCGCGCGGGCGCACCTCCGGCGCGAAGCGGGTCGCGCTGCCGGACGGTTGGCTGGACTCACGCGACCTCGATGCCGCCGTCGACCTGTCGCTCGCCGAGCTCGGCGTGAGCGGCGGCTGAGCCGCGTGTTCCTCGGCTTCCGCCTGTTGCGCCGTGGCCTCGGCGCCATCGTCATGGTCGTCGTCGTGTCGATCGGCGCCACCGCGGCCTGGGTCGTCGGGCAGTCCTTCCGTGAGGACACCACCCGCACGGATGCACTCGTCATCATGGGGGCCGCACAGTTCAACGGGGTACCGAGCCCGGTCCTGCGCACCCGGCTCGATCGGGCCTACGCGCTGTACCGGCAGGGGGTGGCGGGGCAGATCGTCACCGTCGGCGGCAGCCAGCCCGGCGACGTGTTCACGGAGGCAACCTCCGGGCGCCTGTACCTGCAGCACCTCGGCGTCCCGCGCGATCGCATCACCGCGGTGCGCACCGGCACCGACACCTTCAACTCGGCGGCCGCCATCGCGCGCATTGCACGCGCCCGTGGTTGGCGGTCCATCACCATGGTGACCGATCGCATGCACGAGGCGCGGGCGACCGCCATGATGGCGTCCTTCGGCTTCACGGTGCATCCGGCGCCGCCGCCCGCCGGCCCGGGCTCGTCGCGCACCCCCGACTACCTGGTGCGCGAGACCGGGGGACTGCTGTACTTCTGGCTCGTGCAGCAGCACGGCAGCACCGCCTGACCGCCCGGGCTGACAGAATCGTCCCGTGCCCGATCGCGCCACCCCGGCCATCGCCGGCGACGACCGCCCGAGCCTCGGCTATGCACCCGAGGACGAGGTGCGCATCGTCGACGAGCCCGCGAAGCGCGCCGATCGCACCGCGTTCGCGCGTGACCGGGCCCGCATCCTCCACTCGTCGGCGCTGCGGCGGCTCGCGGCCAAGACGCAGGTGCTGCAGGCCGGCACCGATGACTTCCCGCGCACACGGCTCACGCACACGCTCGAGGTCGCCCAGGTGGGCCGCGAGCTGGGGGCGTCGCTGGGCTGTGATCCGGACCTCGTCGAGGTGGGCTGCCTTGCGCACGACCTCGGGCATCCGCCCTTCGGCCACAACGGCGAGCAGGAGCTCAACGCGATCGCCGCCGACATCGGTGGGTTCGAGGGCAACGCCCAGACGCTGCGGGTGCTCACGCGCCTGGAGTCCAAGACCTTCGCCGCCGACGGCAGTTCGGTGGGGCTCAACCTCACGCGTGCCGGGCTCGACGCCTCCGTGAAGTACCCGTGGGACCACGCGACGAACGCGGTGAAGTTCGGCTACTACGCCGATGACGCGCACGTGTTCGACTGGGTGCGGGCCGGGGCGCCGGGGCCGCGCAAGTGCTTCGAGGCGCAGGTGATGGACTGGGCCGACGATGTCGCGTACTCGGTGCATGACGTTGAGGACGCCGTGCACGCGGGGCACCTCGATGTGGCGTCGGTGGCACTCGGGGACCAGCGGGAGGCGCTCATCGCGCTCTGCGCTCGCGAGTACGCGCCGAGCATGCCCATCGACGACCTTGCCGACGCGCTCGACCGGCTCGTCGAGCTGCCCTACTGGCCCGCGTCCTACGACGGGTCACAGCGGGCACTCGCGGCACTCAAGGACTGCACGAGCCGTCTCATCGGCCGGTTCTGCGAGGCCGCGCACAGTGCCACCCGCGCGGAGTTCGGCGACGATCGGCTCACCCGCTACCGCGCCAACCTGCTCGTGCCCGATGACGTGCGTGCCGAGGTCGCGGTGCTCAAGTCGATGGCCGCCCTGTACGTCATGCGTCGCAGGGGTGCAGAGGCCGTGTACGCCGAACAGCGTCGGCTCATCGGCGAACTCGTCGAGGCACTGCAGCGTGCCGGCGGGGACGCCCTGGAGCCGTGGCTGCGGCCCCACTGGCAGGCGGCCAGCGATGACGCCGGCCGGCTGCGGGTCGTCATCGACCAGGTGGCGAGCCTCACCGACATCTCGGTGCAGGCCTGGCACGCCCGCCTGCGTCACTGACCCCACCTACACTCCGAGCATGGCGCGCATCAGGGACGAGGACGTCGTACTTGTGCGCGAGCGTGCCCGCATCGACGAGGTGGTGCGCGAGTACGTCGGGCTGCGCAGCGCTGGTGGTGGCTCGCTCAAGGGGTTGTGCCCCTTCCATGACGAGAAGTCGCCGAGTTTCCACGTCACGCCGGCCAAGGGCTTCTGGCACTGCTTCGGCTGCCAGGAGGGTGGCGATGTCATCTCCTTCGTGCGCAAGATCGACGCCCTGTCGTTCAACGAGGCGGTCGAGAAGCTGGCCGCGAAGTACGGCATCCACCTGCGCTACGAGGAGGGATCGGCTGCCCCCAACCGCCAGCAGGGGCAACGCCAGCGACTGCTCGACGCGCACGCGGCGGCGGCCGCCTTCTACGCCACGCAGTTGGCCTCGCCGGAGGCGCAGCCGGGGCGGGCCTTCCTCGAGGGGCGCGGCTTCGATGCGGACGCGGCCCGGCACTTCGGCGTCGGTTTCGCGCCCCGGGGCTGGGACCGCCTGCTCACCCACCTGCGGGGCCTCGGCTTCTCCCAGGAGGAGCTGCTCACCGGCGGCCTCATGAGCCAGGGGTCGCGCGGTGTGTACGACCGCTTCCGTGGACGGCTCGTGTGGCCCATCCGCGATCTGGGCGGTGCCGTCATCGGCTTCGGCGCTCGGCGCCTGTTCGAGGACGACGACGGCCCCAAGTACCTCAACACCCCCGAATCACCCCTCTATCGCAAGAGCCAGGTGCTCTACGGCATCGACCTCGCGCGGCGCGACATCGCCAAGCAGCAGCAGGCGGTCATCGTCGAGGGCTACACCGACGTCATGGCCTGCCACCTTGCCGGCATCACCACGGCGGTCGCCACCTGCGGCACGGCCTTCGGCGCCGAGCACATCAAGGTGCTGCGTCGGCTGCTCGTCGACGACGATGCCTTCACGGGCCAGGTCATCTTCACCTTCGACGGTGACGCTGCGGGTCGCAAGGCAGCGCTGCGGGCCTTCGAGGATGACCAGAAGTTCGTCGCGTCCACCTTCGTCGCCGTCGAACCCAACGGGCTCGACCCCTGCGAGCTCCGGCAGGCCAGCGGTGACGCCGCAGTGCGCCAGCTCATCGCCGACCGCGCTCCGATGTTCGAGTTCGCCATCCGCTCCACACTCGCCGACTATGACCTCGACTCGGCGGAGGGCCGCGTCGCTGCGCTGCGCGCCACCGCCCCCATCGTCGGGCGCATCCGCGACCGGGCGCTGCGACCCGAGTACGTGCGGCTGCTCGCCGGCTGGATCGGCGTGGAGCCCGACGCCGTCACCAGGGCCATGACGCCGGATGCGGCACCGCGTGCCGCGGAGGCGCCACGGCGGCCGACCCCCACCTCGCTTGAGGCGCGCGTGGAGCGCGAGGCGCTCAAGGTGGTGCTGCAGCACCCCATCGACGTACGCGACTGGTATGCCGTCGTCGAACCGGGCGCCTACACGGTCGACGCCTACCGCCTTGCCCATGAGGCGATCGCGGCGGCCGGCGGCGTCGCGACCGCCGAGGAGCCCACCTGGTTCGACCGGGTGCTCGAGGCTGCCCCCGACGACAGCATCCGGGCGGTGCTCACCGGCGCCATCGTCGACCCGCTTGCCATCGACGCCCGAGGCGATGTGGCCGTCTACTGCACGAGTGTCGTGGCCCGCCTGCTCGAGCTCGACGCCAGCCGCCGCATCGCGGCCCTGAAGTCGCGGTTGCAGCGGCTCGACGCGGGCTCGCCCGAGCAGGAGGCTGCCTTCGGCGACCTGCTCGCCCTCGAGGCGCAGCGCCGCGAACTGGCCGAGTTGGCGCGCGGCGCCTGAGGCGCGCGACGCGCGTCGGGTGCGGGCGTGCGATGTGCGTCGGGTGCCGGTGTGCGCTGTGCGTCGGTTGCGGGCGTGCGGTGCGCGTCGGGTGCGGGACGAGCGCTGGGTGAGGGTGTGCGATGTGCGTCGGGTGCGGGCGCGTGACGAGCCTTGGCGTGTCAACGTCCGCCTTGCGTGGGGCGTCCCGCCGACTGCCCGCGACGCGTGAACGCGGGCCGGTGTCTGGGTGACGCAGGATTTGGTGGCCCCCTGTTCTTTGATAGTGTTCTGCCCGTTGTCCGGTTCGCCGGTCAATCCTCCGTAGCTCAATTGGCAGAGCACCCGACTGTTAATCGGGTGGTTATTGGTTCGAGTCCAATCGGGGGAGCGTTGTGAAGTCCCGGGACATCGTGCATGGATGTCCCGGGACTTCTGCGTCTCCTGGCCCGGCTCCTTGCGGTGGCTGTCGGGCACGCCGCTGCATCGCGGCGCCGCGGATGGGTCGTCGCGATGCCCTCGACGCGTGCACTGCACGTGGATTCGACGGGCCTGTACGTCCGGCCGTGCACTGCACGTGGATAGGACGTGCCTCGGGGTGGGCCCCCCTGTGGGTGCAGTTCGCGTTGGCGGGCACACGCCGCGGCGGCGCCGCGGATGGGTCGTCGCGACGCCCTCGACGCGTGCACTGCACGTGGATTCGACGGGCCTGTACGTCCGGCCGTGCACTGCACGTGGATAGGACGTTCGCACCGTCGCGATGTGGCCTGATCGACAGGTGCGGCGGGCCCCACGGCGGATGCCAGGGCAGGAATCGGTGCGACGATGGGCCCATGCTCGTCCACGCCCGCCGCAGCCTCATCGTCGCCCTGCTCCTCGGGGCGCTGGCCGCTCCGGCGGCCACCGCGATCCCACGCTCGACGGCCGTCGGTGTGCTGTCGGCAGTGCCCGGATCGACGGCGCGCAACGCCGCGACGCCCACGCCCACGCCGAAGGTGACGAAGCGAGCCCTCACCGCGAAGCAGCGGGCAGCGCAGCAGAGGGCGGCCGCACAACGCAAGGCCGCGGCAGCCCGCAAGGCCGAGGCGGCTCGCCGGGCGAGCGCGGCCAAGCGCGCCGCTGCACAACTGGCGGCGGGCGGTTTCGTCACGGTCGACGTCCAGGACCGTGTGGCGATGCCGGCGTGGACCGGCACCACCCTTGATGGTGCCGCCTGGTCTACGGCGTCACTGCGCGGTGGTGTGACCGTGGTGAACCTGTGGGCGTCTTGGTGCACGCCCTGCCGTCAGGAGTGGCCGGAGTTGCAGGCCGCCGCCACCGCCCACCCCGACGTGCACTTCGTGGCCATCGACTCGATGGACGATGCCAACGCCGCCCGTGACTTCCTGGTGCAGTTCCCGTCGCACGCCGTGCAGGTCTCCGACCCGCGCGGCGTCGTCATGGCCTCGTTCACGACCGTGCCGAACCGCTCGCTTCCCATCACCGTCGTGCTCGACGCCAAGGGTCGCATCAGTGCCTGGCGGGCCGGCCCTGTGACGCGCGCGCTGCTTGATCGCGCCATCGCGGCCGCCTGACCCGCGCATCCCCTCCTGCGGGCACATCTCCACACGATCTGCACACGCCCGCCACATCGTCTCCGCCGCGTCGGCACAGCATGGCGCCGAGGGTTGGAGGCAAGGAATGACCACAACAGACACCGCGGTGCCGACACCGCGCTTCGTCCCACGTCGTGATCGCCGGTGGTCGGCGAACGTGCAGTGGGTCCGCCATGGCATCCAGGCGGCGTTCGCGATCTGGCTGGCGGTGACGCTCGGCCAGCACCTGCTCACGCCGTCGTCCGGGTCGGTCGAGGCGGTGTGCCCCTTCGGCGGCTTCGAGACCGCATGGACCTGGCTCACCACGGGCCGCACCGTGTCGCACACCCACTCCGCGAACCTCGTGCTCGCCGGGGTCGTGACGGTGCTCGCAGTGCTGGCCCGCGGGTTCTTCTGCGGGTGGATCTGCGTGCTCGGCAGCATGCAGGAGTCCGTGCGTGCCATCGGACGCCGGCTGGAGCGCGTCGTCCCCGGCATGCGTGCCGTGCGCCGCTGGCTGGAGCCCGGTCCGCGTCTCGATCGCGCACTGCGCCTGGGCCGCTACGCCGTGCTCGTGTGGGCCATCGGCGGGGCGGCGGTCACCGGCACCATGGTGTTCCGGGCCGTCGACCCTTGGTCCGCCTTCCTCGGCATCGTCGACTTCGAGTTCAGCACCGGCATCGTCGTGCTCATCGTGATGCTCGTGCTCGCGCTCTTCATCGACCGCCCGTTCTGCCGCTACGCCTGCCCGCTCGGTGCGGTGCAGGGGATCGTGGCGAAGGCCTCGCCCGTCGCCATCCAGCGCTCCGCGGACGCCTGCCTCGGCTGCGAGATCTGCAACAACGCCTGCCCGATGGGGATCCCGGTGAATCAGCGCACGCGCGTCACCGATGCGTCCTGCATCGGCTGCCTGCAGTGCGTCAGCGCCTGCCCCAGCCAGGACGCCCTGGCGCTCACCGTCTCGTTCCCCAGCCGCACCGGAAGGATCGACTCCCATGTCTGACCAGCGCACGTCCGAGCAACCCATGCTCCGTATCCCGCGCAGTGCGAATCCCACACCCACCGCCACCCGCCTGGCCCATCGCCGGGTGCCCGTGCGCCTGTACCTGGGTGGGGCGGCAGCCGTCATCGTCGGGCTGCTCGCCGCCAGCATGCAGCTGGGTTGGTTCTCAACCTCCGGACGTGTCGACGCCGACGGCCAGGCGGTGACGCTCACCGCCAGCTCGACCGGTGCCGACCTCAAGGGGTGGATGACCATCCAGCAGGTGCTCGACGCATACGGCATCACGAAGGCCGACTTCTACCGCACCTTCGCCATCCCGTCGGATGTGGCGACCGATGCCACCCTCGGACCGCTCGGCGAGTCGGTGCCCGGCTTCGAACTCACGCTCGTGCGCACCTGGATCGACGCTCGCGCCACTGGTGGCACCACACCGGCGGCAACCCCGGTTGCCGTGACGGCGTCCGCTGCCACCGCCGCGGTCGCGACCGCGACACCGGTCGCATCCGCCTCGGCCCGCGGCACGGCGGACAGCACGGGCACCGCCCCTGTCGGGACACCGTCTGCCAGCGCCACGCACGCTGCCGCTGACGGCACGGAGCCGAGCGTGCGCGGCACGACGACGATCGATGAACTCGTCACCATCGCGCACAGCACGCGCGCCGAACTGGCCGACCGCTTCGGCATTCCCACGTCGACCCCCGGCAGCACGCCGCTGTCGCAACTCGACGGGGTGGCCGATGTGAGCGTGCCGGACCTGCGGGCCTGGGCGACGGGTGCCTGAGCCGCGCGAGGCATCGGGCGGGAGACGTCAGACGTCGCCCGGTGCCAACCGCGTCTCGACGACGCTGCCACCCTCGCGCACCACGCGATAGGCAGCCGGACCGGCCGCAGGGTCGGTCGCAATATCGGTGATGACCCGCACCGGGTCGGTGCCCTCATAGAGGATGCCGACCCGGTCGTCGGTGCAATAGGCGAGGTCGAAGGTGCCGTCGGCCACGAGCGAGTGCATGAGCGGC
>JAKALQ010000040.1 GCA_021824095.1 Actinomycetes bacterium | reverse complement strand
CGGCGCCATCGCCCTGCCTGCCATCGCCGGCATGACGACGCTCATCTACATCGACCGCCTGCGCCGCAGCGGCATGCCCGACGACCTGTGACCCTCGCCCCCGCGGGGGCGTCACGCCCACCCGGGGATGCGTGTGGGGCCCGAGCGAGATGCCCGGGCCCCACACGATGGTCGTGGATCAGTAGCGGTAGTGGTCCGCCTTGTACGGGCCCTCGAGCGGCACGCCGAGGTACTCGGCCTGCACCTTCGTGAGCGTCGTGAGGCGGGCGCCGAGCGCGTCGAGGTGCAGGCGCGCCACCTTCTCGTCAAGGTACTTCGGCAGCGTGAACACGCCCACCGGGTACTCGGCCGGCTTGGTGAAGAGCTCCACCTGGGCCAGCACCTGGTTGGAGAAGGAGTTCGACATCACGAAGGACGGGTGACCCGTCGCGTTGCCGAGGTTCAGCAGGCGCCCCTCGGACAGCATGATGATGGAGTGGCCGTCGGCGAAGCGCCACTCGTCCACCTGCGGCTTGATGTTCACCTTCGTGACGCCCGGGAACTTCGCGAGGCCGGCCATGTCGATCTCGTTGTCGAAGTGGCCGATGTTGCCAACGATGGCCTGGTGCTTCATGCGGCTCATGTGCTCGGCGGAGATGACGTCGCGGCAGCCGGTGGCGGTGATGAAGATGTCGGCACGCTCCACGACCTCGTCGAGCGTGGCCACCTCGAAGCCGTCCATGGCGGCCTGCAGCGCGCAGATGGGGTCGATCTCGGTGACGACGACGCGCGCCCCCTGCCCGCGCAGCGACTCGGCACTGCCCTTGCCGACATCGCCGTAGCCGCACACGACGGCCACCTTGCCGCCGATGAGCACGTCGGTGGCGCGGTTGATGCCGTCGATGAGCGAGTGACGGCAGCCGTACTTGTTGTCGAACTTGCTCTTCGTCACCGAGTCATTCACGTTGATGGCGGGGAACAGCAGCTTGCCGTCGCGGTACATCTCGTACAGGCGATGCACGCCCGTGGTCGTCTCCTCGGTGACGCCGCGGATGCCCTCGGCGATGCGCGTCCAGCGCGACGGGTCCTCGGCGATCGAGCGCTGCAGCAGCTCGAGCACCACCGCGAACTCCTGCGACTCCGCCGTGGACGGCTCGGGCACGTAGCCGGCGAGCTCATACTCGCGACCCTTGTGCACGAGCAGCGTGGCGTCGCCACCGTCGTCGAGGATCATGTTGGGGCCGTGGCCGTCGGGCCAGGTGAGGATCTGCTCGGTGCACCACCAGTACTCGGGCAGCGTCTCGCCCTTCCACGCGAACACGGGCACGCCCTGCGGGTTGTCCGTGGTGCCGGCGGGGCCGACGACGACGGCCGAGGCAGCGTGGTCCTGCGTGGAGAAGATGTTGCAGGAGGCCCAGCGCACGTCGGCACCGAGGGCGACGAGCGTCTCGATGAGCACGGCGGTCTGGATGGTCATGTGCAGGGAGCCGGCGATGCGGGCACCCTTGAGGGGCTGGCTGGCCGCGAACTCCTCGCGGATGGCCATGAGGCCGGGCATCTCGTGCTCGGCGAGCCGGATCTCGTGGCGTCCGAACTCGGCAAGCGACAGGTCGCGGACCGCGTAGGTGAGGCCGTTCGCGGCCGTGCTGAGGGTGGGCATGGTCGTCTCCCAGGAGCGTGAGGGTCGGGGACGAACGGCACGAGACTTCGATGGTTCGTGCGGCACAGCCTAGCAAGGCGCCGCCGGGTGCCCCGTCAGAGGAGGCGGTCGAGGTCTGGCTCGATGAACACCCAGCGCGCCGACGGCACCACGGCCCGCAGCGCCCGCTCGGCGGCATCGATGCCGAGGGCGATGTCGCGCGCGGTGGTCGTGGTGGCCACAGCAACCTTGGCGGCCACGAGCAGTTCGTCCGGGCCGACGTGCATGGTGCGCAGGTGGATGACCCGGTCGACGAGCTCGGACGACTCGAGGGCAGCCCGGATGGCGTCCTGCTCCGACGGCAGCGCCCCCTCCCCCACGAGCATGCTCGAGATCTCGACGGCGAGGAAGGTGGCGATGGAGACGAGCAGCAGCCCGACGGCAACCGCGCCCATGCCGTCCCACCGACCGTCGCCGGTGATGGTGGCCATCACGACGCCCACGAAGGCGAAGACGAGGCCGACGAGGGCACCCGTGTCCTCGAGGAGCACGACCGGGAGTTCGGGCTGCCGGCTCTCGCGCAGGAAGCGCAGCATGCCGCTGTCGCCGCGCAGGTGGGCGGCCTCAGCGAGGGCCGTGCGGAACGACAGCGCCTCGAGCACGATGGCGACGATGAGCACGATGATGGCGACGCGGGTGTCGCCGACGTGCTCGGCATGCAGGGTCTTGCGCACGCCCTCGACAACCGAGAAGACGCCACCGACGAGGAACAGCACGATCGAGACGATGAAGCCGTAGACGTAGCGCACCCGGCCGTAGCCGAACTGGTGCCGGGTGGTGGCATCGCGCCGCGCCCGACGCCCACCGACGAGGAGCAGCACCTGGTTGCCGGAGTCGGCCACCGAGTGCACGGCCTCGGACAGCATGGCGGTGGAGCCGGTGATCGCGAAGGCCACGAACTTGGACGCCGCGATGCCCAGGTTGGCGCTGAGTGCGGCGATGACTGCCTTCGAGCCGTTGCCCGTGCTCATGTCAGGCGCCGTCCGCGAGCCGCGCCTTCAGCTCGTCGATGGGGCCGATCGGCGTGGGGTCGATGTGCAGGGCGATCGCGGTGTAGACGCTCGCCCAGTCGGTGAGGGTCATGAGCGAGGCCAGTCGGTGGACGATGTGCTGCCCCTCGGCATGCACCTCGGTGACGGGCACGCCGCGGCGCTCGGCGATCTCCTCGACGATCTCGGCGCGACGCGACATCTGCGTGTACTCCACGCCATCGCGCAGCACGACGAGACGGAAGGTGCGTTCGCTGCTGTCATGGTCACGGAAGAGGTCATCGACGCTGCGCCGTCCTGCATAGGGGCCGTCGAACACCACCACCTGGTTGTGCTGGGATTCCGGGATCTCGCCGTGGATGGCCGGCATCTTCGCGTTCTCGGCCAGCTGCGAGATGGCCCGGTAGGACGCGACGGGGCCCACCTCGCCGGTGCCCCAGATCATCGGCAGCGACTCCGCGAGCTGCAGGCCCAACTGCTTCGCGGGGTTGTCCGCGAGCGCCACGTCGACCCCGCAGCGACGCGACATGTCGTCGGCGATGTCGGCGGCGATGCGGATGGCGGTGTCGTCGGCGTTGCACACGCCGAGTGCCTGGCCGATGAGCAGCAGCGGCGTGAGCAGCGTCCACATCGAGGCGCGCGGCATGCGTCCCTGCACGTCGACGGGGACGATGAACGCGGTACGGGCTGCCAGCACGGCGCTGGCGAGCGGCGAGCCGTCAGCGGTGATGGCGACGACCGAGCAGCCGCGTCGGGCGGCCTCAGCAGCCGCCGCGATGGTCTCCTCGGTGCGGCCGCTGGCCGACAGTGCGATGACGAGGTCGTGCGCCCCCACCCAGGAGGGCAGCAGGTAGCCACGGTGCGACACCACGGGCACGCGCGAATGGGTGGCGGCCAGGGCAGCGAAGACCTGCCCCGAGATGCCGGAGCCGCCCATGCCGGTGACGACGATGGTGCGCGGCTGCCCGGCGGCCACGATGCGCGCGATGGTGTCGCGGTCGGTGTCGCGCAACCCGGTGCGGATCTGGGCGCCCGTGGTGGCAGTGGCGAGCAGCATGCCGCCGGGGTCGGCTGCGAGCATCGCCGCCGGGTCGTCGAGGATGGCGTCGTCAGCCATGCTGCACCGTCGGCAGCAGGACCGGGATGCCGCCACGCACCTCGAACTCGGCACCGCACACGGTGCACACGTAACTGTCGCCCTCATGGCGCAGCGCGCCATGGTCCGGGTTCGGGCAGGCGATGACGTCGTCGAGCATCTCAACCCCTCACGATCGCAAGTACTTCGTCGACGAGCCGCTGCACGGCCTCCGGCGACGCCGCCTCGACATTGAGGCGCAACAGCGGCTCGGTGTTGCTCGACCGCAGGTTGAACCACCAGCCGTCACCCTGGAAGGTGACGCCGTCAAGCTCGTCGGTGGTGGTGCGGTCGGCGAAGGCCGCACGCACGGCCTCGACCCGCGCGCGGGCGTCGTCGACCCGGGAGTTGATCTCACCCGACATGACGGAGCGCTCGTAGGGCGCGAGCATGCTCGAGAGCGTGGTGCCCGCGGGCGCGGAGCCCAGGGCGCTCAGCGTGTGCAACGCGGCGAGCATGCCGGAGTCGGCGCGCCAGAAGTCGCGGAAGTAGAAGTGGCCGGAGTGCTCGCCACCGAAGACGGCACCCGTCTCGGCCATCGTCTGCTTGATGAACGAGTGCCCGACACGCGTGCGGACCGGGGTGCCGCCGTGCTCGCGCACGATGGCCGGCACCGCCGCCGAGGTGATGAGGTTGTGGATCACCGTGGCGCCGGGGTGCTTCGCCAGCTCGCGCACCGCGATGAGCGACGTGAGCGTCGACGGGTTCACGATGGCCCCGCGCTCGTCCACGACGAAGCAGCGGTCCGCGTCACCGTCGAAGGCCAGCCCGAGGTCTGCGCCGTGGGCGAGCACCGCGGCCTGCAGGTCGCGCAGGTTCTCCGGATCGATGGGGTTGGCCTCATGGTTGGGGAAGGTGCCGTCGAGCTCGAAGTACAGCGGCACGATCTCGAGCGGCAGGTCACCGAGCACGACGGGCACGGTGTAGCCGCCCATGCCATTGCCGGCATCCACGACGACCTTCAGCGGGCGCATGGCATCGAGGTCGACGAGCGAGCGCAGGAAGGCGGCGTACGCAGCCGTCATCGACTCCTCGCGCACGCTGCCGCGCGGCCCGTCGTAGGCGGGCACGCCCTCGCGGATCATGGCCTTGATCTCGCGCAGCCCCGTCTCCTGGCCCACCGGCGCAGCACCGGGACGGCAGAGCTTGATGCCGTTGTACTGGGCCGGGTTATGGCTCGCGGTGAACATGGCACCGGGCAGGTTGCGGTGTCCGGACGCGAAGTACAGGCCGTCCGTGGAGGCGAGGCCGATGAGGATGACGTCCGCTCCCTGGGACGTGGCCCCGTCGGCGAAGGCCGCGACCAGCTCGGGTCCGCTGGGCCGCATGTCGCGCCCGACGACGATCGCCGACCCGGCCGCACCGACGACCCGCACAAAGGCTGCGCCCACGGCACGAGCCAGGTCGGTGTCGAGCTGGTCGGGGTAGACGCCGCGGACGTCGTACGCCTTGATGATGTCGTCGAGGTCAACCACGGGAAGAGCCTACGGTCAGTCCTCGTCGCCGATGCCCGTCGGCGCGGACGGCGTCGTCTTCTGGACCTCCATGAGGAACTGGAAGTTGCTCTTCGTCTCACGCAGCTTCGACAGCAGCAGTTCGATGGACTGCTGGGAGTCGAGCGCGTGCAGCACGCGACGCAGCTTCCAGACCACCTTGAGCTCGTCGGAGGACATGAGGATCTCCTCCTTGCGGGTGCCCGAGGAGTCGACGTCGACGGCGGGGAAGATGCGCTTGTCGGCGAGGCGACGGTCGAGCTTGAGCTCCATGTTGCCGGTGCCCTTGAACTCCTCGAAGATCACCTCGTCCATCTTCGAACCGGTCTCGACGAGGGCCGTGGCGAGGATCGTCAGCGAGCCGCCGTCCTCGATGTTGCGGGCGGCGCCGAAGAACTTCTTCGGCGGATACAGGGCCGCCGAGTCGACACCACCGGACAGGATGCGGCCCGACGCCGGCGCCGCGATGTTGTAGGCGCGGCCCAGGCGGGTCATCGAGTCGAGGAGGACGACCACGTCGTGCCCCAGCTCGACGAGGCGCTTGGCGCGCTCGATCGCGAGCTCGGCCACCGTCGTGTGGTCCTCGGCCGGCCGGTCGAAGGTCGAGGCGATGACCTCGCCCTTCACCGAGCGCTGCATGTCGGTGACCTCCTCGGGGCGCTCATCGACGAGCACGACCATGAGGTGCACCTCGGGGTTGTTCGTGGTGATGGCGTTGGCGATCGCCTGCAGCACCATCGTCTTGCCGGCCTTCGGCGGCGACACGATGAGGCCACGCTGGCCCTTGCCGATGGGCGCGACGAGGTCGATGACACGCGTCGTGAGGTTGTTCGGGGTGGTCTCCAGCCGCATGCGCTCCTGCGGGTACAGGGGCGTGAGCTTGGAGAACTCGACGCGGTTGCGTGCCGACTCCGGGTCCTCGCCGTTCACGGTGTCGATGCGCACGAGCGGGTTGAACTTCTGGCGCTGGAACTCGCCCTCGCGCGGCAGGCGCACGAGGCCGGTGATGACGTCGCCCTTGCGCAACCCGTAGCGCTTCACGAGGCCCATGGCCACGTACACGTCATTGGGGCCGGGCAGGTAGCCGCTCGTGCGGACGAAGGCGTAGTTGTCCATGATGTCGACGATGCCGGCGACCGGCGTCACCACATCGTCCTCAGTGACCTCGAACTCGTCGCGACGGCCGCGATCGCGGTTGCGGTCACGGTTGCGGCGATTGCGGCGGTCGTCGTCACGATCGAAGCGATCGTTGCGATCATTGCGATCGAAGCGATCATTGCGGTCGTTGCGCTCACCGCGATCCTGACGGTCGTTGCGCTCGCCTCGGTCCTGACGGTCGTTGCGCTCGCCACGGTCCTGACGCTCGGTGCGCTCACCACGGTCCTGGCGCTCGCCACGGTCCTGACGGTCATTCCGCTCACCGCGATCCTGACGGTCGCCACGGTCCTGACGTTCGGTGCGCTCGCCACGGTCCTGACGCTCGCCACGGTCGTCGCCCTCGGCACGCTCGTCACGGCGGTTGCGGTTGCGGTCACGACGGGAGCCGCGCTCGCCACGGGGACGCTCGCCCTGCTCGCCGGTCGGCTCCTGGGCGCCGGACTCCTGGGTCGGCGCGGTGGCCGTCTCGGACGGCGCGCTCTCCATGCTCGACTCGCGGGCCTCCGTGGAGGGCGCAGTGGCTCGCTGCCGCGCGGCGGACGGCGCCGAATCGGCGCTGCTCTCGACGGTGCGGGTGGTGGGGGAAGCTGCGGGGATGGTCGCGGCCGAGAGGGCCGCGATGATGTCGCCCTTGCGCATGGTTGATGCGCCCGGCACTCCGGCCTCGGCGGCGAGCTTCTTGAGCTCGGGCAGCTTCATGGCGAGGAGGGCGGTGGTGTTGTCGCTCACGCGAATCCTTTGCGGGGTGAAATGTCGTCACACGACAAGCCGATGCATGGCGCTGATGGAAGCGCTGATTGGCTGCGAGCAACCTCGGCTCGCAGCACCACCCTAGCGCAGCCCGGCGATCGTGCGAAACCGCGGGTCAGGAGTCGAAGCCGAGGTGCAGCCGGTCAAGCAGCCGCAGCCAGGCGTTGCGGCGGCCCTCGTCACGATCGGCGCGGGCCAGCGACCACTGCGTGAGGGCGATGACGGCGCTGCGCGCAGGCTCGGGTGGGAAGGGCAGTGGCCGCCTGCGCACCATGGTGAGGTCGCGTGCCTCGCCGCGCACATCGTCGAGGAGGTCCAGGGCGACCGCCGCGCCAAAGCGACTCGCACCGACACCGAGCCCGGTGAAGCCGGCAACCGACACGGCACGACCACCCGCGGAGCGCGTCCAGAAGGGCGTGAAGCGTGAGCAGGTGTCGATGGCACCCGCCCAGGCATGGCTGAAGCGCACGTCCTGCAGTTGCGGGAAGGCGGTCTGGAAGTGGTCGGCGAGCTTGGCGAACAACGGCGGATCCTGCTCAAGGTGCGGCCCCATGGCGCTGCCGTAGTGGTACACGGCGTCGAAGCCGCCCCACAGGATGCGCCCATCGCGGGTACGCCTGGCGTAGTGGAAGCGATTCCCTGCGCCCTTGAGTCCCTCAAAGCCGTCCCATCCGACGCTGCGCCATTGCGCGTCGGAGAGCGGCTCCGTGATGAGCACGAAGTCGTAGACCGGCACGATGCGTCGGCGTACCGAGGCAATCGGCGACCGCGAGGCATTCGTCGCGAGCACCGCGTGCCGGGCGCGGATGGTGCCGTACGGCGTGCGAGCGGCCACGCCGGCGCCCTCGCGCGAGATGTCGGTGAGACGCGTGTGCTCGTGCACGCGGATACCGCGTGCCAGGCAGGCATCAAGCAATCCGCGGTGCAGGCGCACGGGATCCACCATCGCCACCCCCTGCGGCTCGAACACGGCACCGGTGGCGATGGGGGTGTCGATGCGTGCGCGCAGCGCCTGCGCGTCAAGCCACTCGAGGTGCTCGCCGTAGCGCGCGGCGGTCATCGGGTGCTCCCGGATGCGGGCCGCATCATGGGCGGTGAAGGCCACCTCGAGTTCGCCGCTTGAACGCCAATCGCAGTCGATGCCGAGGCGCTCAACCGTGGCACGGATGGCGGCGAGGTTCTCGTGCCCGAGGCGCAGCAGGCTCGCCATCTCGGCAGGCCACCGCTCGACGCCATTGGCGAAGCCGTGGGTGAGCGAGGCATGGAGGAAGCCGCCGTTGCGTCCCGATGCGGCGTGGCCGACACGGTCGGCATCGATGACGAGGATGTCGCGTCCGGGGGTGCGCTCATGCGCCAGCAGCGCGGTCCAGAGGCCGGTGAAACCGCCACCCACGATGAGCAGGTCGGTGTCCGTGTCCGCGGTGAGCATGGGCTGGGGGTCACGTGGCTGCGCCAGCCAGAAGGGCGTGAACGAGACGTCGCGGAGGGCGCGCAGGGCAGACGGGCGCGCATGGTCGGTGAAGTGCATGGGGAACTCCGAGGAGAGGGTAGTGCGGACGGATGATGTGGCGACCGGATGCGGTCGGGTCCCACCAATCCCCTCGGGCGCGCCACGGCAGCGCGCGCAATGCCAGCAGGTTAGCGCACGGCGTCGTCGAGCGGCACGATCGTGGCGCCCTCGAGATCGACACCGACCCGCTGCACCTCGAAGCGGGTCCCCGCGATGCCGGCGACGAGGTCGGCCGTGGCGTGGGTACACAGCGCGAGCACCGTGGGGCCGGCGCCGGACACAGTGGCCGGGATGCCAGCCTCGCGCAGTGCGGCGACGAGGTCGAGTGATCGCGGCATGGCCGAGCGGCGCTGCTGCTGGTGCAGGCGATCATCGGTGGCGACCATGAGGAGCGAGGGATCCTCCGTCATCGCCGCGACGAGCAGGGCGCTGCGGGCCACGTTGAAGGCGGCATCCGCATGCGGCACGGTGTCGGGCAGCAGCCCGCGCGCCTTCTTCGTCGCGAGTGCCGTGGTGGGCACGCACACCACGGGCACGATGTCGGGGTGCGGCTGCATGCCATGGGCCTGCCCCACGCCCTCGGTCCAGGCAATGGTGAAGCCGCCGAGGAGGGTTGCGGCGACGTTGTCGGGGTGCCCCTCGATGGTGGCGGCGAGCGCCAGCACCTCGGCATCTGGCAACAGCTGGTCGCCACCGACGACCAGGGCACGGGCGAGCACGATGCCACCGACGATGGCCGCCGACGAGGAGCCGAGCCCGCGCCCATGCGGGATGCGATTGGCGGTGACGAGCGCCAGCCCACGCGGACGCCCGCCCATGGCGTCGAAGGCCTCGAGCATCGCGCGGGCAACGAGGTGCCGGTGGTTGCGGGGCAGGTCGTCGGCGCCCTCCCCCGAGATGTCGACGGTGACGCCGGGCTCATCGGTGACCATCGCGACGATGTCGTCGTACCACGCGAGGGCCAGACCGGCGGAGTCGAAGGCCGAGCCCAGGTTGGCCGAGGTCGCGGGGACGCGCACGCGCACCGGCGCCGCCTTGTAGGTGAGCCGGGTGCGGGGGGCGCGGGCGGCCATCAGGCGATCCCGATGGCCTCGGCTGCCGCGTCGGCGTTCACGGGGATGCGCACGGGATCGCTTGCCAGCTCCAGGGCCCAGTGCGGATCCTTGAGGCCGTTGCCCGTGACGGTGCACACGATGCGGGCGCCACGCGGCACGCGACCCGCCGCGTGCATCTTCAGCAGGCCCGCGACGGATGCGGCGGACGCCGGCTCGACGAACACGGCCTCCTGGGCGGCAAGCAGCCGGTACGCGGCGAGGATCTCGTCGTCGCTCACCATGTCGATAAGGCCACCGGACTCGTCGCGCGCCGCCTCAGCGAAATGCCAGGACGCGGGGTTGCCGATGCGGATGGCGGTGGCGATGGTCTCCGGTTTCTCCACGATGTGCCCGCGCACGATCGGCGCGGCACCCTCGGCCTGGAAGCCCCACATGTGCGGGGTGTGCGAGGCGATGTCGTCGGCGGCGTACTCGCGGTAGCCGCGCCAGTAGGCGGTGATGTTGCCCGCGTTGCCCACCGGCAGGCAGTGGATGTCGGGGGCGTCACCAAGGGCATCGACGATCTCGAAGGACGCCGTCTTCTGCCCCTCGATGCGGTCGGGGTTCACCGAGTTCACGAGCTCGATCGGGTAGCTGTCGGCCAGCTTGCGGGCGAGCGTGAGGCAGTCGTCGAAGTTGCCCTCGACCTGCAGGATGCGCGCGCCGTGCACGACCGCCTGCGCCATCTTGCCCATGGCGATCTTGCCGTCCGGCACGAGCACCGCGGCCACCATGCCCGCCTTCACCGCATAGGCCGCGGCCGAGGCGGAGGTGTTGCCGGTGGAGGCGCAGATGACGGCCCGCGCACCACGCTCGGCCGCCTTGGAGATGGCGACGGTCATGCCGCGGTCCTTGAAGGAGCCCGTGGGGTTGGCGCCGTCGACCTTGAGCCACACCTGCGCGTCGACCATGCCGGAGAGCACGCGCGAGGGCACGAGCGGGGTGCCGCCCTCGAGCAGCGTGATGTTCGGCGTGTTGGGGCCGACGGGAAGGCGGTCGCCGTACTCCGCGATGAGTCCGCGCCACTGGTGCGCCATCAGTTGCCTGCCTCTCCCTCGACGCGCATGACGCCGACGACCTCACGCACTGCGGCGAGCGTCCGCAGGCGTCCGAGTGTGTCCGCGAGCGCGGCCTCCGTGGCCTTGTGGGTGCGCACCAGCAGGTGCGCGTCGTCCCCGCTGCCGTCCTGGCGGACGACCTGGATGGAGACGCCCGCGTCGGCGAAGACGGTGGCGATGGCGGCGAGCACGCCCGGCTCGTCTGCCACCCGCAGGTTGATGGAGTAGCTCGTGTGCGCGGCCCCGATGCCGAGCACCGGCAGGTCGGCATACGTCGTGTGCCCGGGCCCACGATGCCCGGCCAGGCGGTTGCGGGCCACGGTGACGACGTCGCCGAGGATGGATGACGCCGTCGGCGCACCACCGGCGCCGCGGCCGTAGAACATGACCTGGCCGGCCGCCTCCGCCTCGACGAACACGGCGTTGAAGGCCAGACGCACACTCGCGAGCGGGTGCTCACGAGGCAGCATCGCCGGGTGCACGCGCACGACGACTCCCTCGTCGTCGGGCAGCCGCTCGGCGATGGCGAGGAGCTTGATGACGAAGCCCATGTCGTGCGCCGCGCGGATGTCCTCGGCAGTGACGCGGCTGATGCCCTCACAGGCGACGTCATCCAGCGTCACCCGCGTGTGGAAGGCCAGGCTCGCGAGGATGGCCGCCTTCGCGGCCGCGTCATGGCCCTCGACGTCGGCAGTGGGGTCGGCCTCCGCGTAGCCGAGCGCCTGCGCCTCCCGCAGGACATCGGCGTACTCGGCGCCGTCCTCATCCATCTTCGTGAGGATGTAGTTGGTGGTGCCGTTCACAATGCCGAGCACGCGCGTGATGCGGTCGCCGGCGAGGGACTCGCGGATGGGACGCAGCAACGGGATGGCGCCGGCCACGGATGCCTCGTAGTAGAGGTCGACCCCGGCGCGCTCGGCCGCCTCGAAGAGGGTGGAGCCATCCTGTGCGAGCAACGCCTTGTTGGCCGTGACGACGGAGGCGCCGTTCGCCATGGCGGTGAGGAGCAGGGTGCGGGTGGGCTCGATGCCACCGAGCACCTCGACGACGATGTCGAGGTCGGTGCGGGCCACCACGGCCGCCGGGTCGGTGGTGATGAGCGACGGGTCGATACCCGGGCGCGGCTTGGCGGCATCGCGCACGGCCACGGCGACGAGTTCGAGCGGCGCACCGATGCGGGCACGCAGGTCACCGGCGGACTCGGTGAGCAGGCGGGCGACCTCGAGACCGACGTTGCCGGCGCCGAGCAGCGCGACACGGAGCGGTCGTTGCGTCATGGGGACCTCCAAGCGGTCCGCCAAGCCTAGCCGCCGGGTACGGGCGGGCGGCACGTGTCCGGCCGTCAGCCGAGGTCGCGAGCCATGAGGTCGTCGAGGGTCTCGCGGCGCACGAGCAGGCGGGCGACGCTATCGCGCACGCCCACGACCGCGGGCCGCGGGAGGGCGTTGTAGTTCGACGCCATGGGGTAGCAGTAGGCGCCGGTGGCAGCGACGGCGACGAGGTCGCCCGCATGCACGTCGTCGGGGAAGGCCAGGTCACGCACCACGATGTCGCCGCTTTCGCAGTGCTTGCCGACGATGCGGCTCGCCGTCGTGGGCGCCGAGGAGGTGCGGTTGGCGAGGGCCGCCGTGTACTGCGCGTCGTACAGGGCGGTGCGGATGTTGTCGGACATGCCACCGTCGACCGCGACGTACTGCCGATGGTGCTGCTCGTCGACCTGCACGTCCTTCACCACACCGACCTCGTACAGCGTGACGGTGGAGGGGCCGACGATGGCGCGGCCGGGCTCGACCGACAGGTGCGGCACGGGGATGCCGGCCTCGGCGCACTCGTGCACGACGATCGCACGCAGGCGTCGGGCCATCTCGGCCGGGTCGAGCGGATCGTCGTCCTCGACGTAGCGGATGCCCATGCCACCGCCGAGGTCGAGGGCCTCGGGCGTGAAGCCATGGGCGCGCGCCATCTCGGCCATGAAGGCCACGACCCGATGCGCGGCGATCTCGAAGCCGGCAGCATCGAAGATCTGCGACCCGATGTGCGAGTGGAAGCCCAGCAGGTGCAGGCGCGGATCGCCGAGGGCGAGGGTGACGGCTCGCGCGGCACTGCCGTCGGCGATGGAGAGGCCGAACTTCTGGTCCTCGTGGGCCGTGGCGATGGCCTCATGCGTGTGCGCCTCGACGCCGACCGTGAGCCGCAGCATCACCGGCGCGACGACCTCGCGCAGGGCAGCGACCGCGGAGATGCGCGCGAGCTCGTCGAGGGAGTCACAGACGATGGCGCGCAGGCGGTGGTCGAGGGCAGCCTCGATCTCGGCGACCGACTTGTTGTTGCCGTGCATCACGATGCGGTCGCCCGGGACACCGGCCCGCAGGGCCACGGCGAGCTCGCCACCGCTCGCGACATCGATGCCGAGCCCGGCCTCGTGCACCCAGCGCGCGATGGCGGTGATGAGGAAGGCCTTGCCAGCGAAGAACACCTCGAATGGATGCTCGGCGTCGTCGTAGGCAGCCCGGTACTCGGCGGCACGGCTGCGCACATCGTCCTCATCCACGACGAACAGGGGGGTGCCGTAGGTGCGGGCGAGCTCGCGGGCGTCACATCCGGCGAGGTGCAGGGCACCGTCCGTCGCCAGGGAGGCGCTGCGCGGCCAGATCGCGTCGAGCATCGTCACATCCGCTCGGGGGCCGAGACGCCACAGAGGTCGAGGCCGTTCGCGATGACCTGGCGGGTGGCCGCGCACAGCCAGAGGCGGGCGATGGTGAGGTCGTCGACGGCCTCGTCACCACGCGGCAGCACGCGGCAGTTGTCGTAGAAGCGGTGGTAGAAGGTGGCGAGGTCCTCGAGGTAGCGGGCGACGCGGTGCGGCTCGCGCAACTCGGCCGCGGTGGCCACGGTGCGAGGGAACTCGCCGAGGGCACCGAGCAGCTCGAGCTCGCGCTCGTGCACGAGCTGCGCCGGGTCGAAGTCGGCAGCGCGCCAGTCGATGCCGAGGTCGGCCGCATTGCGCAGCACCGACGAGATGCGGGCATGCGCGTACTGCACGTAGAACACCGGGTTGTCGTTCGTGCGCTTCACGAGCAGGTCGAGGTCGAGCACAAGCGGCGAGTCCGCGGGATAGCGGATGAGCGAGTAGCGGGCGGCGTCGACGCCGACCTCGTCGACGAGGTCCTCGAGGGTGATGATGTGGCCGGCGCGCTTCGAGAGGCGCACCTCCTCGCCGCCCTTCATCATCTTCACCAACTGGCCGATGAGGATCTCGATGTTGCGGTTGGGATCATCGCCGGCACAGGACGCGATGGCGCGCAGGCGGTTCACGTACCCGTGGTGGTCGGCACCGAGCAGGTAGATGCAGACGTCGAAGCCGCGGTCGCGCTTGTCGACGTAGTACGCGGTGTCGGACGCGAAGTACGTGAGCTCACCGTCCGACTTGCGCAGGACGCGATCCTTGTCGTCGTCGAAGTCGGTGGTGCGCAGCCAGACAGCACCGTCCTGCTCGAACATGTGGCCCATGGCAGCGAGGCGTTCGAAGCCGCGCTCGACGGCACCCGACTCGTGCAGCGTGCGCTCGGAGAACCACACGTCGAAGTGGGTCTGGAAGGTGTCGAGCACGTGCTGCTGCTGCGCGAGCTGCAGACGGTAGCCCGCCTCACGGAACGCCACGAGCTGCTCATCGGCGGGCAACGCGGTGATCGTCGGCTGCTCGAGGAGGATGCGGGAGGCGAGGTCACGGATGTACTCGCCGTGGTAGCCGTCCTCCGGGATGGGATCACCGTTGGCGGCAGCCATGATGGAC
>JAKALQ010000039.1 GCA_021824095.1 Actinomycetes bacterium | reverse complement strand
GGGAGAAGGACGGCGAGCTCATCTGCACGGAATGCGCCGCCTGACCTAGGCTGCCTCCATGGCGAGGAAGCGCAGGGCACGTCGGCCGTTGGCGCGGGTGCTGCTGGTGTGGTTCGGCGGCACGCTCCTGCGCCGCGTCCAGCGTCGCTCACTGCGCAGCCTCGTTGCCAGTGCCGCCCGCCCTCGGCGCCTCCGTGCACGCATGCTCGGTGGCGTCGGCACGGTGGGACGGCGAGCCGCGACGCACCTGCCGAGCCGACGCAATGTCGGCCGTGGCGTGGGTGTGGCGCTCCTGAGCGGCGTCGCCGTGACGGCCCTGCGCTTCGGCGTGGGTCGTGTGGTCGAGGCCGAACGCGCCACCCCGCTCGTCACCCCGGATTTCGATGTCTTCGCCGATGACGACGAGCAGTGACGTCGCGTACCGCGACGTCCAGTACCCCCGCACTCCCATCGTGCTCGGACTGCTGTCCATTGCAGGTGTCGCCGTCGCCGTCGGCGCGGTGTACGGCACCGTCGGCACCCTCCTCACCGCGATCCTCGGCTTGGCCCTGCTCGGCGCCACCGCGCAGCGGGCTCGCCTCGTCGTGGAGGTCACCGGGTCGGCCGTGCGGGTTGGGCCGGCGCACATCGAGTGGGCCTGGGTGCGACGCGTCGAGGTGCTCGAAGGCGCCGCCATGCGGGCGGCGCTCACCACCGACGCGCACCCACTCGATCACATCGACATCCGGCGCAGCACGGCCGGCCTGCGACTCTGGCTGGCCGATCCCAGTGACCCACACCGATGCTGGGTGACCTCCGTCGCAGATCCCGCGGCGCTGCGGTCCACCCTGCGCTCCCTTGACCTCCCCGGAGTCGACCATGACGCCTGAGCTGCTCATCCAACGGCTCGATCCGGCCGTGCCGCTGCCTGCCCGCGCCCATCCCGGCGACGCCGGCTACGACCTCACGGCCCGCCTGGATGTGGAAGTGCCGGTGGGGGGACGTGCGCTCGTGCCCACCGGCATCGCCATCGCACTGCCCGCCGGCTATGTCGCGCTCGCGGTGCCGCGCAGCGGGCTTGCACTGCGCGAGGGCGCCACGCTGCTCAACAGTCCGGGCGTCATCGACGCCGGCTATCGCGGCGAGGTAGCCGCGATCGTGCACAACACTGGCCAGGCGCCGCTGCAGATCCGTCGTGGCGACCGCATCGCGCAACTGCTCGTGCTGCAGCTGCCGGACGTCCGCGTGCAGGAGGTCACCGCGCTGCCGGGGACGCATCGCGGCGACGGCGGCTTCGGCTCCACCGGGAGGGCATGAATGGGCATCCTCGATCGACTGCGCCAGCGGTCCGACGTCGCAGCCGAACCCGCGCCCGAGGCACCCTCCCATCCCGGGTGCGTCGCCATCAGCGAGGCGCCGCTGGGGCGCATCGTGCGCATCGCTGGCGACATCGCGTCCGTCATCCTGCGCCCCGAGACCACGGTGCCGGCCCTCGAGGCCGAGATCGACGACGGCAGCGCCCGTATGCGCGTCGTCTGGCTCGGACGCAATGCCATCCGTGGCATCGAGCCGGGTCGCGGCATCATCGTCGAGGGCCGCGTCGTCGAGCGCGATGACATGCGCTTCATGCACAACCCCAAGTACGAACTCCTGCCGCGACCGGGGGCACACGAATGAGCATCGATCCACGGGACCAACTGCAGCAGGCGATCGGCGGTTGGCGTGGCGCCATCGAGTCGGGTGCGCCGTCGGTGGCCTTCCTTGTCGCCTACCAGGTCTCCGGCCGCGATCTCCGGTTGTCGCTGTGGGCCGCCGGTGCCATCGCGCTCGTGGCGGCCGTCGTCCGCCTCCTGCGGCGTGGTTCGCTGCAGTTCGTCGTGAGCGGTGTGCTGGGCGTCGCGTTCTCCGCGTGGCTCGTCGCCCGCACCGGTCAGGCCAAGGACTACTTCGTCCCCGGCCTCATCACGAACATCCTGTGGGGGGCGGCGTACCTCGGGTCCGTGCTGCTGCGGTACCCGCTCATCGGGGTGCTTGCCGGCTCGCTCGAGGGCCAGCCGCTCAAGTGGGTGCGCGACGCGGAGCGCCGCCGCGCCGCCACGCTCGCCACGTGGGGCTTCGTCGCGCTCTTCGCCGTGCGGCTCGTCGTCGAGGTGCCGCTGTACCTCGCCGGAGCCCTCAACGCGCTGGGTGCCGCCAAGCTGGTGCTCGGCTGGCCGCCCTACCTGCTGGCGGGGTGGCTGGCCTACCGACTCATGCGGCCCTTCTTCGGCTCAGCGCCGGCGGAAGATCTCCTGTAGCGCCGCCTGCTGGTCGGTCGTCGACACGAACAGCAGCTCGTCGCCAACCTCCAGGGAGTCATCCGGGCTGGGGGTGATGACGCGGGTCTGGCGCAGGATGGCGACGAGCGCGGTGTCGACCGGCAGGCGCACCTCGTCGACGCGGCGCCCGATCACGGGGGAGTCAACGGCGAGCGTGATCTCGACGAGGTCGGCGTTGCCGGTGCGGAAGGTGAAGAGGCGCACGAGGTCGCCAACCGACACTGCCTCCTCGACGAGTGCCGCGACGATGCGCGGGGTCGAGACCGCCACATCGACACCCCAGGACTCGTCGAACATCCACTCGTTCTTCGGATGGTTCACGCGGGCAACGACGCGGGGCACGCCGTACTCCGTCTTGGCCAGGAGCGACACGACGAGGTTCACCTTGTCGTCGCCCGTGGCGGCGATCATGATCTGGCAGCTGCCGAGGTCGGCGGCCTCGAGCGCGCTCGCCTCGCAGGCATCTGCGAGGAGCATGCGCGCCTGAGGCACCGACTCGGGGCGCACCTCGAGTGGGTCGCGGTCGATGAGCAGGACCTCGTGGCCGTTCTGCACGAGTTCGCGGGCGATGGCCTTGCCGACCTTGCCCGCGCCAGCGATGGCGATGCGCATGTGTGTCCTATCCGCGCTTGGGGCCAGCGGCGAGCGCCGTGGTCACCGCATCGCGACTGTCGGTGGTGAAGAGGAAGTGCACTCGGTCACCCTCCTGGATCACGGTGTCGGCCGTGGGCAGGAGCGCCGAACCCAGGCGCGTGACGAAGGCGATGCGGGCACCGGTCTCGGCGGCCATGCGTGACGCGCGCTCACCGATCCAGTCGACAGAGAAGGTGAGTGGCGCCATGACGACGGTGCCCGTGTCGTCATGCCAGTCCTCGACCTTTTCCGGGAGGATGCTGTGCACCATCTGGCGGGTGGTCCAGGCCACGCTCGCCACCGTCTCGATGCCGAGGCGCTGGTAGATCTCGGCACGGCGAGGGTCGTAGATGCGGGCGATGACCTTGGGCACGCGGAAGGTCTCGCGTGCCACGCGGGCGCTGATGATGTTTGAGTTGTCGCCGCTCGACACGGCGGCGAATGCATCGGCCCGTTCAATGCCAGCCTCAATGAGGCGGTCGCGGTCGAAGCCCACGCCTGCGACGGTGCGACCACCGAAGGTGCTCGGCAGCTTGCGGAACGCGGCCGGATCCTGGTCGACGATGGCCACGGAATGGCCACGTGCGTCCAACTCCTGCGCCAGCGAACTGCCGACGCGGCCGCAGCCCATGATGACGACGTGCATCGACCCTCCCGATGGTCCGGCACGAAGGCTACCGCGCCGTCCTCACCGTACGATGACGGCGTGCAGACAGGAAACCGACTGAAGCGCCTGCTCCTGGGGCGGGCGATGAAGTCCGACCAACTGGGGGAGACACTCCTCCCGAAGTACCTCGCGCTGCCGATCTTCGCCTCCGACGCGCTCTCCTCCAACGCGTACGCGACCCAGGAGATCCTGCTCGTGCTGAGCCTGGGTGGCGCCGCCTTCTACGGCTACACCGGGCTGGTCGCCGGCTTCGTCATCTTCACGTTCTTCGTCGTCGTCGCGTCCTACCGGCAGAACGTGCACGCCTACCCGTCCGGTGGCGGCGACTACGAGGTGGTGAGCACGAACCTGGGGCCCCGCGCCGGGGTGTTCGTGGCGTCCGCGCTGCTCATCGACTACGTCATGACGGTCGCCGTGTCGATCGCATCCGCAGTGGCCAACCTCGCCTCGGCGTTCCCCGCACTGCATGCACACAGCACGATCGTCTCCGTCGCGGTCGTCGCCTTCATTGCCGCGATCAACCTGCGTGGGGTGCGTGAGTCGGGCGCGGCCTTCGCCATCCCCACCTACGGCTTCATGCTCGGTGTCTACGTGATGCTGCTCATCGGGATCTGGCGGGTGGCGACGGGTGGCGACATCGTCGCCGAGAGCGCCCACTGGACGGTGCGTCCGGAGGGCCAGTTCGCGGGCTTCGCCCTGGCCTTCCTCGTCGCCCGCGCCTTCTCGTCGGGCACCACGGCGCTCACCGGCATCGAGGCCATCTCGAACGGCGTTCCCGCGTTCCGCAAGCCGAAGTCCCGCAATGCGGCGACCACGCTGCTGCTGCTCGGCACCATCGCCACCTCCATGTTCGGTGGCATCACGTGGCTTGCGGTGCGCAGCGGCGTGCACATCACCGAGCAGAACGCGGATCTCATCGGATTGCCTGCGGGGCAGCAGCAGAAGACCGTCATCGCGCAGGTGGCGCATGCGGTGTTCCAGAACTTCTCCTTCGGCTTCTTCTACATGGCAGCCGTCACGGCCATCATCCTGGCGCTGGCAGCCAACACGGCCTTCAACGGCTTCCCCGTGCTCGGCTCGGTGCTGGCCCGTGACGGGTACATGCCGCGACAGCTGCACAACCGCGGCGACCGCCTCGCCTTCTCCAACGGCATCTTCGTGCTGGCGGCACTTGCGAGTGCGCTGCTCATCATCTACAAGGCAGACGTGAGCCGCCTCATCCAGCTCTACATCCTCGGTGTCTTCGTGTCCTTCACGCTGAGCCAGCTCGGGATGATCCGGCATTGGACCCGTCACATCGCCGCCAGTTCCGATGCAGCGGAGCGTCGACGCATGCGACGCAGCCGCATCACGAACGCCGTGGGATTCGTCTCGACGGGCCTCGTGCTCATCATCGTGCTGCTCACCAAGTTCACGCATGGCGCCTACCTCGTGGTCATCGCGATGCCGATCCTCTACGCGGGCATGCGTGGCATCCACCGCCACTACGAGCGCGTGTCCGTCGAGATCGCGGCGGCGCCGGACGAGCAGCTCACGCTCCCGAGCCGCGTCCATGCGATCGTGCTCGTGTCCCGCGTGCACAAGGCCACATTGCGTGCCGTCGCATACGCCCGGGCCTCGCGCCCGTCCTCGATCGAGGCCGTCACCGTGTCGATCGACGAGCAGGAGAGCCGCGAGCTCATCGCCGATTGGCAGCGGCGCGGCATGCCCATCTCGCTGCGGGTGCTCGCGAGTCCCTACCGCGAGATCACGCGTCCCATCATCGACTACGTGCGCTCGGTGCGTCGCGAGAGTCCCCGTGACCTCGTGGCCGTCTACATCCCGCAGTACGTGGTCGGCCACTGGTGGGAGCAGATCCTGCACAACCAGTCGGCATTGCGACTGCGCGCCCGCCTCATGTACTCCACGAACGTCACCATCGTGAGCGTGCCCTGGCAGCTGGCATCCAGCGAGCGCATGGCAGGGCGCGCCGAGCATGACGCTGCGGGTGCCGTGCGCATGGGGCACCCTGATGCCGAGGCCGCCGAGCAGACGGTCGCGCGACAGTTCGAGGCGGGATCATGACGCTCGCGGTCGGCGATGAGGTCGACGTCCTGCTCGAACGCCCCGCCCACGGGGGCGCATCGGTCGGTCGATTCGAGGGCCAGGTGGTGTTCGTGCGCCATGGCATTCCCGGGGAACGGGTGCGGGTCACGGTCACCGAGGTCGGCCCCAAGGCCCGGTTCGTGCGTGCCGACGTCATCCGCGTGGACGAGCCGTCGGACGATCGCGTCGAGCCGCGCTGTCCGCATGCGGTGCCGGGCGGGTGCGGCGGCTGCGACTGGCAGCACGTCGCGCTGCCACGACAGCGCACCATGAAGGCCGAGATCGTCCGAGAGCAACTGGTGCGCCTTGGTGGCATGGACGCGCACGATCCGCTCGTGTCCGGACTCGTGGTCGAGTCCTGCGGAGAGGACGACGGCTTCGGCTATCGCACGCGCATGGACTTCGTCGCCGATCCGCGCGGTCGTCTGGGCCTGCGTGCAGCGCGCTCGCACGAGGTCATCGCGCTGCGCGGGTGCCCGCTCGCCGTCGATGCCATCAACGATGCCGACGACCTGCGTCGGCCGTGGGGTGCGGGCGGCACCGTGCGCTTCGCGAGCACGGCCGACGGGGTCATCGTCACCCCTGAGGAGGCCGAGGCGCCCACTGCCCATGAGATCGTCGACGGCGAGCGCTTCGATGTGGCGGCCGATGGCTTCTGGCAGGTGCACCGCAATGCGGCACGCGTCTTCACCGACATCGCGCTGCACCTGCTGCAGCCGCGTGCGGGGGAGTTCCTGCTCGATCTCTACGGGGGTGCGGGACTCTTCGCCCGCATGCTCGCCCCGACACTCGGCCCCGGGGGGCGCATCCTGCTCGTCGAGTCCGATCGGCGCGCCGGTCGGCTCGCCCGCCGCAACCTGCGTCACCTTCCGAACGCCGACGTCGTCGTCGAGCGCACCGATCGGTGGCTCACTGGGCGGCAGCTGTCGCGCACCGACCTCGTGATCCTCGACCCGCCGCGTGCAGGCGCCGGCGCGACCGTCATGGCCGAGGTGCTGCGCCTGCGCCCGCGACGCGTGCTTTACGTGGCCTGTGACCCGTCCTCGCTCGCCCGCGACATCGCGACGGCACGGTCACACGGCTACGTCCCGACGGCCCTGCGATCGGTCGATGCCTTCCCGCAGACGGCCCACATCGAGACCTTCGCCCTCCTCGAACGGGGCTGACGCCGAGAGGGTAGTTTTGGCTCCGCAGAGAGTGGAGTCGCATGAGCAGGAACAGCTTCGGAGCGGAACGCACGCTCACCGTCGGAGCGCACACGTACACCATCTACGGTATCGACGCGGTCGAGGGATCGGCCCGCCTGCCCTTCACGCACAAGGTGCTCCTCGAGAACCTGCTGCGCACGGAGGACGGTGCCAACGTCACCGCCGAGCAGATCCGCGCCCTCGGGTCGTGGGATCCCGCTGCGGAGCCGTCGGAGGAGATCCAGTTCACGCCGGCCCGCGTCATCATGCAGGACTTCACCGGTGTGCCCTGCGTCGTCGACCTCGCGACGATGCGTGAGGCGGTCGTCGAGCTTGGTGGTGATGCCTCGCGCATCAACCCGCTGGCGCCTGCAGAGCTCGTCATCGATCACTCCGTGATCTCCGAGGTGTTCGGCAGTGCCGACTCGTTCGCACGCAACACCGAGATCGAGTACGGCCGCAACCAGGAGCGCTACCAGTTCCTGCGCTGGGGCCAGACCGCGTTCGACGAGTTCAAGGTTGTGCCGCCGGGCACCGGCATCGTGCACCAGGTGAACATCGAGCACCTGGCCCGCGTCGTCATGGTGCGTGACGGACGCGCCTACCCGGATACGGTCGTCGGCACCGACTCGCACACCACGATGGTGAACGGTCTCGGCGTCCTGGGGTGGGGCGTCGGTGGCATCGAGGCCGAGGCGGCCATGCTCGGCCAGCCCGTGTCCATGCTCATCCCGCGCGTCGTCGGCTTCCGGCTCACGGGCGTGCTGCCGGCTGGGGCAACCGCCACCGACCTGGTGCTCACCATCACCGAGATGCTGCGCAAGCACGGTGTGGTCGGCAAGTTCGTCGAGTTCTACGGCGAGGGTGTGGCCCAGGTGCCGCTCGCGAACCGCACCACCATCGGCAACATGAGCCCTGAGTACGGTTCCACGGCAGCGATCTTCCCGATCGATGCGGAGACCCTGCGCTACCTTGAGCTCACGGGTCGCAGTGCCGAGCAAATCGCGCTCGTCGAGGCCTACGCCAAGGCCCAGGGCCTGTGGCACGACACGGCCTCCAGCGACTATGTGGAGCCCACGTACAGCGAGTACCTCGAGCTCGATCTCTCGACGGTCGTGCCCTCGATCGCCGGGCCCAAGCGGCCGCAGGACCGTGTTGTGCTGTCGCAGGCCAAGCAGTCATGGAACGCGGTGGCGCCGACCTACCGCTCCGAGCGTTCGGCCAGCGACCCGGTGCCGGTCACGCTCGAGGACGGGACCGCCACGCGTGTCACACACGGTGACGTCGTCATCGCCTCCATCACCTCCTGCACCAACACGTCCAACCCGTCGGTCATGCTCGGCGCGGCCCTGCTCGCGAAGAAGGCAGTGGAGCGCGGCCTGCGCAGCAAGCCGTGGGTGAAGACGACGCTCGCCCCCGGCTCCCAGGTGGTCACCGACTACTACGCGAAGGCGGGGCTGACCCCCTACCTCGAGCAGCTCGGCTTCTACCTCGTCGGCTATGGCTGCGTCACGTGCATCGGCAACGCCGGCCCCCTGCCGGAGCCCATCTCGAAGGCGGTGAACGAGCGCGACCTCACCGTCGTCTCGGTGCTCTCGGGCAACCGCAACTTCGAGGGACGCATCAATCCCGATGTGAAGGCCAACTACCTGGCCTCGCCGCCGCTCGTCATCGCCTACGCGCTCGCGGGCACCATGGACTTCGACTTCGAGCACGATGCCCTCGGCACCGATGCCGATGGCAAGGCCGTCTACCTGCGCGACATCTGGCCAACCCCGGCCGAGGTGCAGGCGGTCATCGACGCGTCGATCGATCCGACGATGTTCGCCGAGCGTTACGCCCATGCCTTCGAGGGTGACGAGCGTTGGCGGTCGCTCCCGGTGCCCACCGGCGACACCTTCGCGTGGGACGCCGACTCGACGTACGTGCGCAAGCCACCGTACTTCGAGGGCATGACGAAGACGCCGGCGCCGGTCGCCGACATCACGGGTGCTCGTGTGCTTGCGAAGCTCGGGGACTCGGTCACCACCGACCACATCTCACCCGCGGGCTCGATCAAGGCCGACTCGCCGGCCGGCCAGTACCTGCAGGCCCACGGTGTCGCCCGTCAGGACTTCAACTCCTACGGCTCCCGTCGCGGCAACCATGAGGTGATGATCCGCGGCACCTTCGCCAACATCCGGCTGCGCAACCAGTTGCTGGACGGGGTGGAGGGCGGCTACACCCGCGACTTCACCCAGCCGGATGCGCCGCAGGCCTTCATCTACGACGCCTCCGTGCACTACCAGGAGGCCGGCATCCCGCTCGTCGTGCTCGCTGGCAAGGAGTACGGCTCCGGCTCCAGCCGCGACTGGGCAGCGAAGGGCACCGCGCTTCTTGGTGTCCGCGCCGTCATCGCGGAGTCCTACGAGCGCATCCATCGCTCGAACCTCATCGGCATGGGCGTCCTCCCGCTGCAGTACGCGGCCGGGCAGAACGCGGCAACGCTCGGACTCGACGGCACCGAGGTGTTCGACATCGTCGGCGTCACGGCGCTGCACGAGGGTCGCACGCCGCGCACGGTGCAGGTGCGGGCCACGCGGGCCGACGGTGCCGTGGTGTCGTTCGACGCCGTCGTGCGCATCGACACACCAGGCGAGGCCGACTACTACCGCCACGGCGGCATCCTGCAGTTCGTGCTGCGCAGCCTCATCTGAGGCATCTCTGCAGCAATCGTGTGGCCCCCTATGTGGGGGCCACACGACTGTCGGGGGGTCTCGGCAGCATGCGTCCCATGACGATGTCGAACTGGCCTGAGTCGGTCTGGCTCCCGTCCCGGCTGGGGTGGGAACGCACCGCAGTCGAGTGGCTCCTCGACTGGGTGTCGCCGGATCTGCGCGCGACCACGGTGTTCCGACGCCACCCATTGCTGCTGAGCCACCTCGTCTGCCACGAGATCGATGCCATCATCGAAGGGCATCGGCGCGCCTACGGCAGCGCGCGGCGGGTGCTGGCCGAGGCGGTGGGGCCGGAGTCGATCAACGTCTGCCTTGCCGTCATCGCTGCCGATGCGGCACGGTGGCAGCGACGCCGGGTGGAGGCGGCGGCCATCCACGCGGCGCTGGCTCTACACTGCACGGATGCGCTACCTGCCGCGGATCAGCAAGCCAGCTGACCTGGCCGCACTCGACCGGACGCAGCTCGATGAGTTGGCGTCCGAGATCCGCACCTTCCTCGTCGAGAAGGTTTCGCGAACCGGCGGCCACCTCGGACCCAACCTCGGGGTGGTCGAACTCACCATCGCCATCCACCGCGTGTTCTCGTCGCCGACCGACGCCATCGTGTGGGACACCGGGCACCAGGCCTACGTGCACAAGCTCCTCACCGGACGCATGCATGGCTTCGACGGGTTGCGGCAGAAGGGCGGTCTCAGCGGCTACCCGTCTCGGGCGGAGAGCCCGCACGACATCGTCGAGAGTTCGCACGCCTCCGCCGCACTGTCCTGGGCCGACGGCATCGCGAAGGGCTGGGAGATCCAGGGGCAGCTGGAGCGACGCCATGTCGTCGCCGTCGTCGGCGATGGTGCGCTCACCGGGGGCATGTCCTGGGAGGCCATCAACAACATCGCCGCAGCCAAGCATCGCCCGCTTGTCATCGTCGTGAACGACAACGCCCGTTCCTACTCACCGACGATCGGCGGCTTGGCGCACCACCTCTCCACCCTGCGTGTCACCAACGGCTACGAGCGCTTCCTCGCGCTCGGCAAGCGTGCGCTGCTGCGCACCCCGGTGTTCGGCGGCAAGATCTTCGGCGCCGTGCACGGCATGAAGAAGGGCCTCAAGGACATGGTGGCCCCGCAGGGCATGTTCGAGGATCTGGGCCTGAAGTACCTCGGGCCGATCGACGGGCATGACATCGAGGCCCTCGAGCAGGCGCTCCGTCGAGCCAAGCAGTTCGGCGGTCCGGTCATCGTGCACGCCATCACCGAGAAGGGGCGTGGCTACCTGCCGGCGGCTGCGGACGAACTCGAGAAGTTCCACGCCATCGGCACCATCGATCCGGCCACCGGCATCCCGCTCGCACCGAGTGGCGTCACCTGGACGAAGGTGTTCTCGGATGAGCTCGTGCACATCGGACGCGAGCGCACCGACGTCGTCGCCATCACCGCCGCGATGCTCGGCCCTACGGGGCTCGATGCCTTCCGTGACGCATTCCCCGATCGCACCTTCGACGTCGGCATTGCCGAACAGCATGGCGCCGCCTCGGCCGCGGGCCTCGCCTTCACGGGCCTGCACCCGGTGTTCGCCGTGTACGCGACCTTCCTCAACCGCGCCTTCGACCAGGTGCTCATGGACTGCGCCCTGCATCACGCGGGCGTCACCTTCGTGCTCGATCGCGCCGGCGCCACCGGCGACGACGGTGCCTCCCACAACGGCATGTGGGATCTCGCGCTGCTGCGCATCGTGCCCGGCCTTCGTCTGGCCGCGCCGCGCGACGAGGCGACGCTGCGGCAGGCGTTGCGCGAGGCGGTCGGCGTGCATGATGCCCCCACCGTCGTGCGCTTCCCGAAGGGGGCCCTTGCCGATCCGCTGCCGGCGCTGCGCCGGGTGCATGACATCGACGTGCTCCGGGAGGCCGACGAACCAGCGGTTGTCCTCGTCGGCATCGGTGTTGCCGCCCACATCGCGGTGCGCGCGGCAGAGATCCTCGCCGCCCATGGCATCGGTGCCGCCGTGGTGAACCCCGTGTGGGTGCAACCGCTTCCCGAGGGGCTGCTCGACGTTGTCCGCGGTGCCGGCTGCGTCGTCACCATCGAGGACGGCGTGCGCACCGGCGGCGTGGGTGCGGTCATGGCGCAGGCGCTGCGGGAGCACGGTGTCGACACCGCGGTGCACACCTTCGGACTGCCCACGGTGTTCCCGGAGCACCAGACGCGGGCACAGCTGCTCGCGAGCGTCGGCCTCACGGCACAGGACGTGGCGCGGGAGGTCACCGGGATCGTCGCCTCACTGGGCCATGCGCAGACCGAGATGCCGGTGGACCCGCGCTGACTCAGGCGATCGTCGCGAGGGCATCCGCGATGGCCACGGCGAGTTGTTCGGCCTGCCAGGCGCGAGCACCGCGCCCACGGAGGGCTGCCTGCACCTCGTCCGGTGATGTCGCGCCACCGTCCCAGCAGAACTGACGCACCGTGTCCGGTGGCACGAGCACCTCGGCGGCGATGCCGAGCGCCTCGGCGGTGGCCACGACCGCGGGGCGCACCACCTCCCAGCGGGCGGCAGCGAGCGGGTTGCGCTGCGCCCAACTGCGCGGCGGGGGCAGGCTCCCCTCCGCCTGCGTGCGGCGCGGCAGCTCGGCCTCGCTGAGCCCATGGGCGCGCTCGATGGCCGCCCACCAGAGATCGGGCTCCTTGCGGGCATTGCGCGAGTGCACGGGACGCAGCGCGAGCATCGCGGCTCGCGTCTGCGGGTCATGGCGGGCCAGATCGACGATGACGCTGTCGTGCAGCACCCGTCCGGGGCTCACGTCGAGGTCACGGGCCCGAGCGTCACGGGCCTCCCAGAGGGCGCGGACGACCGCCAAGCGCCGGGGGTCGCGCAGCACATGGATGCCCGACACCCGGCGCCACGGCTCCTCGCGTGGCGGGGGACCGGTGAAGGTGGTGAGCAGCGCACGCTCCTCGTCGTACCAGGCCAGTCGGCCGGCCCCGTCGAGCGCTTCGACGAGGTGGTCGTGCAGGCGCACGAGGAACTCGACGTCGAGGGCGGCGTAAGCCAGCCAGTCCTGCGGGAGCGGGCGCTGGGACCAGTCGACGGCCGAATGCTCCTTCGCCAGCACGATGCCGAACTCTGCCTCGAGCAGTGGCCCGAGGCCGACGCGTGGGCGGCCGAGGATGCGTCCGGCGAGTTCGGTGTCGAACACCGCACGCGGGCGGAACCCCGCCTCGCGCAGGCAGGGCAGGTCCTGGGTGGCGGCATGCAGCACCCACGGCAGGGCGTCGACCACGCGGACGAGGTCGTCGATGCCCTCGGCGATCGTCGGGTCGACGAGGAAGAGGCCGCTGCCCTCACGGGCGAACTGCAGCAGGTAGGCACGCTGGCTGTAGCGGTAGCCGCTTGCCCGCTCGGCATCGATGGCAACCGGCCCCGAGCCCGCAGCCAGCAGGCGGGCGGCGTCGGCGAGGGCCCGCGCATCGTCGATGACGGGGGGCACGCCACCGCTTGGCTCGCGGTGCGTGATCTCGCGTGCGACCTCGTCGGTCATGGGCGCGACCGCAGGGCCTGCACGCCGTCGCCCAGGGGCGGGAGTCCGGCGGTGGTGGCGAGCAGGTCGCACCAGGCGAGGAGCGAGGCTGCCGACGATTCGGGGGCGATGGTCCAGGATGCGCGGATCTCGATGGCACCCTCGGCTGGCCGTCCGGCGAGGTCGCCGAAGGCCTGCGAGCCCGTGCGACTCACGGTGCCCGACAGGGCCTGCACGGCGCAGGCGCGCGCCTCAAGCGACTCCAGCAGCCAGTCCCAGCCCACGTCGAGCAGGAGCGGATCGACGGCAAGATCGGGTTCAAGGGTGGCCTTCGCGAAGACGACGACCCTCGTGTTGCCGCGCCACTCGGGCTGGCCACCGGGCTCGTGCAGCAGCACGAGGCGTCCATGTGCCAACTCGCCTTCATCGGGACCGAGGATCTCGCCCGCGATGGCGAGCCCATGCGCCGCAAGGCGCACCGGTGCCGGCACGTCGTCCAGGCTGATGTCGGGACGGATCTCGCGCGACCTGCGGGCGGCGTCGATGGCTGCCTCGATGGACGGCCAGGCATCATGCGCCGCCGAGATCGTCCTCACCTTGCAAGGCTAGGACGCGCATCCCGGGCAGGCGGGTTGCCGCGCCGTACGATGACGCGATGGCCGCCCTCCTCGCCCTGCTCTCGAGCCTCACGTGGGGCACCGGCGACTTCTTCGGCGGCCTGCTGGCACGACGCCGCAGCGCCATCCCCGCCGTGCTGGCGATGCAGGCCTTCGGGCTGCTCTCAATCGCAATCTGGGCGAGCGTCACCGGCACCTGGGCAGTCGGGTCCTTCCTGCTCGCGGGCCTCGGCGCAGGCGTCTCCGGATCCCTGGGCCTCATGGCCTTTTACCGTGCCCTTGCCACGGGCACGATGGGTGTCGTCGCCCCGATCGCCGCGATGGGCGTCGCCGTGCCACTGCTCTACGGCCTTGTGCGAGGCGACCAGCCGAGCACGGTGCAGTGGCTCGGCATCCTGCTCGCCGTCGTCGGCGTCGTGCTGGCAAGCGGCCCAGAGCTGGCGGGTGCTGCCTCACCCGAGCCGCTCCTGTACGCGTCGGGTGCGGCCGTCATGTTCGGCATCGCCCTCGCCTTCATGGCCGCGGGGGCGGGCGGCTCGGCCACGATGACGGTGCTCACGATGCGCGTCGTGCAGGTGGCCATCGCCATCGGGTTCTGGGTGCGGTGGCGCGGTTTCGGCGGCATCACCCGCCGCGACCTCCCGCTGGCGGCGGTCACGGGCGTCTGCGACGTGGGTGCCAACCTCATGTACGCCTTCGCGGCCGCACTCGGTCCCATCACGATCGTGGCCGTGCTGGGCTCGTTCCCGCCAGTGGCCACTGCCGTCCTCGGCCGTGTGGTGCTGCAGGAGCGGCTGCTGCCGATGCAGGTGGTGGGTGTGCTACTCGCGCTCGGCGGTGCGGTGGCGATCAGCGCCGGCTGACGCGCTCGAAGCGCGACACGACGTACTGCGTGCCCAGCCGGCGGTCGGCGAGGGCGAAGTCGCCCAGGTCGAGTGCGAGGGGAGCGCCCGCATCGCCCACCAGCGCCGGCGCGTGGCTGATCCACACCCGGTCGATGAGCGGTGCCAGGGCGCGGTGCAGGCGGATCCCGGCCTCGAGCAGCACATGCGGTCCGTGCTCGCGCAATAGGTCATCGAGGCGATCGTGGGAACGCAGGATGCGCAGGTGCGCCTGTGCCGGGAGGC